>NZ_BAAADB010000024.1 GCF_039522025.1 Deinococcus depolymerans
CACAACGGCAGGCAGCTCAGAATGCTGAAAAGTACGTCCTGACCGGGATGGAGCAGGACGGACTCCTGCTTAAGGCCGCGTGACACGACATCGGCAGGGAAGTGGAAACTCTTGGTCAGCGAAACAAACGGAATCCGTGTGATCAGTGGTGTTCAGGGAGGCTGAGGAATGTCCTCAGCCTCCCTGACCCGAACAGACCCGCAGAACTGCCGGGCAGAGCGGCTTCCCGGGGGTCCGGCGTCCGGAGCAGGGGGATCAGGGCAGGGTGTTGCCGGCCGCGAGCAGGATGGCGTACCACTCCTCGCGGGTCAGGTGCACGTCGGCGGCCCGCACGCAGTCGCCCAGGCGTTCCAGGTTGGTGGTGCCGGTCACGGGCTGCATGTGGGCGGGGTGGCGCAGCAGCCACGCCATGGCGACCGTCGTGGTGTTCACGCCGTGCTGCGCGGCGATGCGCTCGAGGGTGGCGTTCAGTTCCGGGAATTTCGGGTGGTTCAGGAACACGCCCTCGAAGAACCCGAACTGGAACGGCGACCAGGGCTGCACGGTGATGTCATGCAGGCGGCAGTAGTCGAGGACGCCCCCGTCGCGGTTCACGGCGGCGTCGTTTTCCATGTTCACGTTGAACCCGGCGGTGATCATGGTGGCGTTCGTGATGCTCAGCTGCAGCTGGTTGGCGACGAGCGGCTGCCGGACGCTCTTTTTCAGCAGGTCGATCTGGCGGGGGTTCTGGTTGGACACCCCGAAGTGCCGGACCTTGCCCTCGCGTTCAAGCTGGTCGAAGGCGGCGGCGACCTCGTCGGGTTCCACCAGCGCGTCCGGGCGGTGCAGCAGCAGCACGTCCAGGTAGTCGGTGCGCAGGCGGCCCAGGATGGCGTCCACGGACGCCAGGATGTGCTCGCGGCTGAAGTCGAACATACCGGGCCGGATGCCGCACTTGCTCTGCAGGATCAGGCGTTCGCGCACGCTGGGGCTCATGCCCACGGCGTCCGCGAAGACGGACTCGCACTCGCCGCCGCCGTAGATGTCGGCATGATCGAAGAAGTTGGCGCCCAGGTCCAGGGCGCCCTGCACGAACCGCTGCGCCTGGGCGGCGTCCAGCGAGTTGAGGCGCATGCAGCCCACCGCGACGACGGGAACCTGAAGGGTGCTGTTACCAAGGGGAATCGAACGCATGAAGACCTCCAACAGAGAGACGGGGGGACAGAAGCACGAAGAACTCGTTCGGGGCCGTCACAGCCCCCACGGACGCTGATCCTACTGCGAGGACGATTCCTCCACATCCCGGTCGCGCCCGTCCCGCCCGGTGCGCTACGGTACGGGCATTCACACCGCTGCCCGCCCCCCCACTATCCCGGAGGTTCCATGACGCACCCTGCCCTGCCCGCCGCTCCCGGTGACGCGCCTGACGCGCACGAACGCCTGTTCACCATCGAGGCCACCCCCGTGAAGTTCGGTCCCGGCGCGGCGCTGGACGCCGGCTGGGAACTGAAGCGGCTGGGCGCGCGGCACGTGTTCGTGGTCGTGGACCCGGCCGTGCTGGCGCTGGGCGTGGCGGGACCGGCCCTGGCGTCGCTGGACGCCGCCGGGTTGCAGGTGACGCTGTTCAGCGACGTGGAGACCGAACCGTCCATCGCGGCGGTCGAGCGGGCCGTGCAGGCCGCGCGGGCGGCCGGGGCCGACAGTTTCGCCGCCATCGGGGGTGGCAGCGCCATCGACACCGCCAAGGTCGCCAACCTGCTGTGCACGCACGGCGGTCAGATCATGGAGTACGTGAACCCCCCGGTCGGCGCGGGCCGGCGGCCACCGTCGCCGCTGCGGCCGTTCCTGGCGGTGCCGACCACGGCGGGCAGCGGGTCCGAGGCGACGACCGTCGCGATCCTGGACCTGCCGGAACTGCACATCAAGACCGGCATCAGCCACCGCCTGCTGCGGCCGTCGCAGGCGCTCGTGGACCCGGAACTGAGCCGCAGCGCGCCGCCCGCCGTGATCGCCGCCGCCGGACTGGACGTGGTGTGTCACGCGGCCGAGAGTTTCCTGAGCCGCCCGTACACCAGCCGCCCGCGCCCCGCCACGCCCGACGAGCGGCCCCCCTACCAGGGCAGCAACCCGGTGGCGGACCTCTGGTCGGCGCAGGCGCTGCGCTACGGCGGGCAGTTCCTGCGCCGCGCCGTGCAGGGCGACACCGAGGCGCGCGGGTTCATGATGCTGAGCGCCACCATGGCCGGCGTGGGCTTCGGGTCGGCCGGCGTTCACATCCCACACGCCTGCGCGTACCCCATCGCGGGACTGCGGCACACCTACCGCGACCCCGGTTACCCCGGCGAGAAGCGGTTCGTGCCGCACGGCTTCTCCGTGATCGTCACCTCGGCCGCCGCGTTCCGCTTCACCTTCGACGCCGCTCCGGAACGGCACGTGCAGGCCGCCAGTTTCCTGACCGGCCGGACCTACGCCCCGGACGACCGCGAGGCGCTCCCGCAGGCGCTGCTGGACCTGATGCGGGACGTGGGGGCGCCCAGCGGCGTGGCGGCGCTGGGCTACGGCGAGGCCGACATTCCCGCCCTGACCGACGGGGCGCTGCAACAGCAGCGGCTGCTGGCGGTCGCGCCGCGTGCGCCCAGCCGCGAGGACCTGGGTCGGATCTTCCGGGAGTCGCTGCACAACTGGTGACCGGCGTCCCCTTCGTGGCCCGCATTGAACCGGCGCGCCCCGCGCCGCGTATGGTAGGTATGACCACGGTCATGGCCCGCCTCTCTCCCCTCTCCCTGCGTTCCACCCCGTCTGCGGAGGAGGAGCCGCTGCCCGCGCCGCCGTCCGACGCGGCGCTGGCGGCGCGCCTGGTCCGGCGGGACGAGGCGGCCCTGGCCGAGGCGTACGACACCCACGCGGGCGCCGTCTTCGGACTGCTGTCGCGGCTGCTGGATCACGCGACCGCGCAGGAGGTCCTTCAGGACGTGTTCCTGCGGCTCTGGGAGCGTCCGGCGGCCTTCGATCCGGCGCGGGCCGGACTGCGCGCGTACCTTCTGGTCATGGCGCGCTCGCGGGCGCTGGACCGGCTGCGAGCGGCCCGGACGACCGTGCCGCTGCACACCGGGGACGGCGTGGACCTGCCCCTGCCGGACGGGCGGCCCGGCCCGGCGCAACTCAGCGAGGACGGCGCGCGCCGCGACCGCCTGCGCGCGGCCCTGGCGGGCCTGTCGGACACGCACCGGGAGACGGTGGAGCGCGCCTACCTGCGCGGGCAGTCCCGCGAGGAGATCGCGCAGGCGATGGGCGTGCCGGTCGGAACCGTCAAGAGCCGCCTGAGCTACGCCCTGAAGCACCTGAAAATTCACCTGGGACAGGAGGGCGGCGCATGGCTGGACTGACCGACTGTACCCCCCTGGCCGCGCGCCTCGAAGCGCACGTCGAGCAGGGCGTTCCGCTCACCGCCGACGAGCAGGCGCACCTGCGCGGCTGCGAGGCCTGCCGCGCGGACCTGCAGCTGCTGCGCGACCTGCAACTCGCGCTGCTGGAGGACATCCCCGAGGCCGCGCCCCCACCGGAACTGCGCGGCGCGGTGCTGGCCGCGGCCCACGCCGCCCCGGCCCGGCCGGCCGCACCGGGGTGGCGTCGCCGCTGGTGGCCGGCCGCGCTGAGTGCCGCCGCGATGCTCACGGGCGCGCTCACCTTCACGGCCTTCCTGAACCAGTCGGGCGGCGTGGCGAGCGTCCTGCCGGACCCGGCAGTGGTCGTCAGTACCGGCGCGGAGATGCTGGTCGCCAGCAACGACCGCAGCGGCACGCTGACCGTGCTGCGCGGCGACCACGTGCGGGCCAGCCTGACCGTCGGCGGCCGCCAGACGCCGTGGTTCACCGAGGGCGTGCGCCTGGGCGACCGGGTCTTCCTGGCCGACGCCGCGAACGACCGCGTGCTGGAGGTCCGCGCCTGGCCGCTGCAGGTGTTACGCCAGCACCGTGTCCCGGACGGCGTGGCCGGTCTGAGCGCCGTCAGCGGTCCCGGCGGGGCGCGCGTGTACTTCAAGGGCGTGCGCGGCGAGGTGGGCGTGCTGGGCGGCCCGCAGGTCACGCTGGCCCGCGAGACCGGGCAGCCCCTGGCGGACGTGATGGACGGCGTCCTGCTGTTCGGCGGGCAGCTGTTCGTCACGCACCACTTGTCCGGTGAGGTGTGCGCGCTGGACCCGGACACCCTGGCCGTGCAGCGCCGCCTGCCGCTGGGCGGCATGCCGGTCGCCCTGGCCCCCTACGAGGGTGACCTGCTGGTCCTGGACGTGACGGGCCGTCTGCTGCGGGTCAGCACGGCCGGCGAGATCCGGCAACGCTGGACGGTGCCGGGCCACCCGGACAAGTTCAGCGTGAGCGGCGGGGCGGCCCTCCTGAGCGACCGCGCCGGGACCGTCACGCGCGTGCCGCTGGGGGGCGGGGCCGTCACGCAGATGACCCTGGAGCACCCGATGGACGTCCTGGCCCTGCCCGGCGGCACCTTCGCCGTCGCCGAGGGCAGCCGGGGCCTGCGCGTCCTGGACTCCGACCTGCACACCACCGTGCATCTCGGGCAGCAGGGTCAGCTCCTTCCGGCGCGTCCCTGACGGCCTCTGGCTGGCGTCTCCCGCCCTCCGGGCCGTTCACCGAGCCGCGTCGCGCCCATTGAACCTCCGGAGCCTGCCGTCCGTACCAGCAGTGGAGGTCCAACATGAACCGTATTGTTACCCTGCTCAGCGCCGCCCTGTTCGCCACCCTGACCGCTCCTGCCGCCGCTGCCGCCAAGGCGACCCCGGCAACGACCCGGTACCAGCCTTACACCAGGGCCGCCTTCGACGCCGCCCGGGGAACGCAGCGCGTGCTGTTCTTCGCGGCCTCGTGGTGCCCGAACTGCCGCGCCGCCGACGCGGACATCGCGGGGAACCTCGCGCGTGTGCCGGCCGGCGTGACCATCTTCAAGACCGACTACGACAGGGAAGGCGCCCTGAAGAAGCAGTACGGCATCACGTACCAGCACACCTTCGTCCTGGTCGACAGGGACGGCAAGGCCCTGAAGAAGTGGGCCGGCGGCAAACTCGACCAGATTCTCGCGAACACCCGGAAGTGAGGCGTGCTGCTGCTGCTCGTGGCCTTCCTGGGGGGCGTCCTGACGGTCCTGTCGCCCTGCGTCCTGCCGGTCCTGCCGGTCCTGCTGTCGGGCACGGTCGGTGGGCGCGGGCGGCCGCTGGGGATCATCGCCGGGTTCATCGGGTCGTTCGTGCTGCTCACGCTGTTCCTGGCGAGCGTGGTCAGTGCCCTGAACCTCAGCCCCGACCTGATCCGCTGGGTGGCCATCGCGCTGTTGCTGGGCTTCGGCCTGACCCTGGCCGTCCCGGCGCTGCAGCACCGCTTCGAGCTGGCCATGAGCCGCTCGCTGCCGCAGCGCCGCCCCGGCGACCGTGACGGCTTCCTGGGTGGCGTGCTGGTCGGCGTGACCCTGGGGGTCGTCTGGACGCCCTGCGTCGGCCCGATCCTGGCGAGCGTGACCACCCTGGCCCTGAGCGGTCAGGTGACGGGCTTCGCCTTCGCCGCGACCCTGGCCTACGCGCTGGGAGTGGCCGTGCCCATGCTGGGCGTCATGCTGGGTGGCCGCCGGCTGCTGCACCGCCCGGCGCTGCTGGGCCGCCTGGGGCAGCTGCAACAGGTGTTCGGCGCGGTGCTCGTGGTGTTTGCCATCGGCATGGTGTTCGGCGTGGACCGTCAGGTACAGACCCTGCTCGTCGAGCGTCTGCCGGCCCTGCAGCAACTGACCTTCCTTGAAGAATCGGACGCCGTGCAGCGGCAGTTGCAACGCCAGCTTCCCTGAGCCTGATCGACCGTTGCGGTACCGGCAGGGTTGTGAATATCAATATTCAGGTGGGCCGCTCTGCCTGACCACCCTGCCTGCCTTTTCCCGTGTCCGCCCTGAATATCGATATTCCGAAGACGGCAGGAGCTGCCTGCACCGAGGAAACCCCACCGAAACGTCTGTCCGGGCGTTCCTGTGAATATCGATATTCAGAGTCCCGGTCTCTCCCCTGCCCTGCGTCCCGACGCCCCCATTCACCCGGAGGTTCCACCAGGCGTTCACGGCTGCTTCTGCCCGCCCTGCTGCTCGGTTCCGCCCCTGCCGCGCCCACCACATACCGCGTTGCGCCGCTCGATCACGTGAACCTCGTCACGGCGGAGAACGAGACCGACATCGGGAACTTCACGGCCGTCACCAGCAAGGTGAGCGGCACCGTGATCTTCGACCCGGCCGCCCGGACCGGGAGCGCCGATCTGACCGTCAACGGCGCCAGCCTCAGCAGCAGGGTGCCGCTGCGTGACGGGCACATGCGCTCGGCCGACTGGTTCAACTTCGACACGATGCCCGCTATCACCTTCAAATCCACCCGCGTGCAGTACGTCAGCGGCGACAACCACCGCGTGACCGGCACCCTGACCATGAACGGCGTCACGCGCACCGTCACCAGCACCGCCCGCGTCAAGCTGACCCCCGCCAACGACCTGACCAGGGCGTCCCGGATCGCCGGTGACGCGCTGGCTGTCAGTGTGGGCTTCAGCGTGAAACTCAGCGACTTCGGCGTGAAAGGTAGTTGGCTGGAACTATGCCCGACAGGGAACGCCTTGAGGCCGTGACAGCCACGCTCGCAGCGTCCAAACGCGATCGGTCAGCCCAATCGCCATCGCCGGTGTGCGCTGGAGGT
>NZ_BAAADB010000025.1 GCF_039522025.1 Deinococcus depolymerans
GACAGGCGGGGTTCTGACAGACGAAACTCTCGAGTGGGAGCTCTTTTGACACGTCCGGGGATAGGCCCCGGACGCTCCCATTTCAGTGGTGTCGGGCATAGTTCCAGCCAACTACCTCGTGGTGATACCACACGTCAAAGTGACGTCCGATCAGATCAGTGACCCGACGTGTCGTCCACGTCGGATCAGGGAACCCGTGGTGCACCGCACCCTCCCGCAGGAAGGTGCGCAATTGTTCGTGTTGTGCCGCTGTGAGCCGCGAGGTTGCGCCACTGGCAATGGTGGCCTTCAGGCCACCATTGCGGCGTAGTCGTGCTTTCCAGGTGTAGATCGTATGGACGGAGACACCGAAGTGATTCGCAATCTCCTGGTTCCGATGGGTTCCGCGTTCAATCCATGCGAGAGCGGCGAGGCGGCGCTCCTCGAGTTGAGCGCGGGAGTAGTGGGTCGGTTGCCAACCAGGCATGTGGCAAGTCTATCAACTCAGATCTTCGCCGCGATCAATAGGCTGGGGGGGGTCTTCTGGGGGGCGTGAAGCTGTCTTCGTCCACCCCCATCCCCTCCTGAAGCCCACCGCCACCCGCGCGGACATCGTGAACTTGTGCGCCGAGGCGCGTGACCACTCGTTCTTCGCGGCGTGCCTGAATCCGGTGTTCCTTGGGCTGGCGAAGGCGGAGTTGGCGGGGTCGGACGTGAAGGTGGCGCCCGTGTGTGGGTTCCCGCTGGGTGCGGTGAGCAGCGAGCAGAAGGCGGTGGAGGCCCGCCTGAGCGTGGAGGCGGGTGCGGACGAGGTGGACATGGTGATTCACATCGGCGCGGCGCTCGCGAACGAGTGGGACGCGGTGGAGGCGGATGTGCGCGGGGTGCGTCGTGCGATTCCGGACACGGTGTTGAAGGTGCCCACCCTGACGTGCTTCCTGAGTGATGAGCAGAAGCGGGAGGCGACGGCGGCGGTGGTGCGGGCCGGGGCGGAGTTCGTGAAGTCAGGTGCGGGCTTCGGCATGGGCGGCGCTGGCGCAGGTTCGCGCTGTTACCCTTCGCGGTTGACGATGTGGCGGATTTCGCCGGGTGGGACGTCCAGCAGGTCGCGGATGACCAGCGGGTAGACCGGGGTGGATTCGGTGTCGTTCATCGGGAGCCAGTGGCAGGTCACGCCGGGGTTGTCCTGCACGGTGAACGGGTTGTCCGGCAGTTCCGCTGGGGCGGGTGTGTGGTAGTAGAAGCCGATCTCGTGCTGGCGGTGGTTGGCGGGGCCGAAGAAGCTCTCGACCACGCCGACCAGTCGCAGTGGGCCGGGGGGCAGGCCTGTTTCTTCCGTCCATTCGCGGGCGGCGGCGGTGGCGGAGTCCTCGTCGGTGGTGACGGCCCCGCCGGGCAGGTAGTGAAAGCCGATGCCGGGCTCGGTGTTCGTGAGGAGGCGGTCGCCGCGCGTGCAGAGGACAGCGACCCGCACGCTGAATTTCACGTCGCCCAGGGGGAGGCGGATGTCAAACGGTCTCCGATTGGATGGTTGCATAACCATTCAATCCGAGCGAAGCGACTCGCAGAGCTGCCCTGCAGAGTAGGAGGGAGACGGATTCCGGGCGTGGAGTTGGCAACCCGGTGTCCCTTCCGGGGTGTTGACCAAGAGTTTCCACGGGCGAGAGAACAGCGACCAGCACGAAGGCCCAGGAGGCAGGGGCTTGAAATTCCCCGGTCTCATGGGCCTTGATGCGAAGTGACTATGCCTCGCAC
>NZ_BAAADB010000026.1 GCF_039522025.1 Deinococcus depolymerans
CTGGACAGGCGGGGTTCTGACAGACGAAACTCTCGAGTGGGAGCTCTTTTGACACGTCCGGGGATAGGCCCCGGACGCTCCCATTTCAGTGGTGTCGGGCATAGTTCCAGCCAACTACCCCTAATTTACCGTCGTAGAAAAAAACGTCCTCAAACCATGGCAGGTCGAGAGTTGGTGTGTCGCTCAGGTAGGCGCAGACTTCGTGTGGCGGATGGAGGCCGTACTGGACACCTACGCCCTGCCCTACGATGCCCGTCGGCCGGTGATCTGCTTCGACGAGAAGTCCTACCAGATGCTCGATCATGTGCGCGATCCGCTGCCACCCGTGCCGGGTATCCCGGCACGGGTCGATCATGAATACAAGCGCTGCGGCACGGTGAATTTCTTCGTCGCCTTCGAACCGCTGATGGGTCAGCGCACCGTGACGGTCACGGAACGGCGAGGCGACGCCGAGTTCGCGGAGCAGCTCCAGGCGCTGGACGTGCGGTATGCGGCAGCGGACAGGATCGTGCTGGTGCTGGATCAGCTGTCGACGCACAGTCCGGCCGCGCTGTATCAGTACCTCCCGGCTGAGGAGGCGCGTCGGCTGAGCTGACGCTTCGAGTGGGTGTACACGCCCAAACATGCGTCGTGGCTCAACATGGCGGAACTGGAGTGGTCAGTCCTGCAACGACAGTATCTGGGGCAGCGCTTGGCTAGTGTGGATGCCGTCGAAGCGGAGTTGCTGGCGTGGGAAACCGACCGCAATGCGCGGTCGGTGCGGGCGAATTGGCAGTTCTCGATATCGGCGGCACGGGACAAGCTCAAACGTCACTACCGCTGCGATGAATAGCCATCGTCATGCTTGTGGTCATCCACTACCCGGCCGTCAACACTGCCGTCAATCGTCCGAGCGTCACTTCGCGGCTGCAATACAAGGGCTCGGGAGGGCGTCGTTGGAGACGAATTCCAGGAGCAGTTCCACCCGTTCGTTTTCTGGATTGTCTGGGCGCTTCTTGTCTACCGGAGCCTGCCCGGCGCGTCCAGCAACCGCGAGGTGATACGGACGGATCCGGCCGATGTTCGCGAGAACCTTCGCAACCTGCGCGGCCCGCGCGGCCGACAGCTCCCACTCGTCGGCCTGACCCTGAATAGGTTTGGTGTGTCCCTCAACGCGGATGCGGCGCCATTCGGGAGACCGACAAATAATCCGCGCAAACTTTGCGAGAACCGCACGGCCCGGCTCGGTCAGCGTGGATGTGCCTGGTTGAAATAGGGTTTCGTTCTGAAACACCCAGCGTTGTGCGCCGGGTGGGTCGAGTCGGGTGGTGTTGCTCGGCCCGAGCGGGCGGGGCAGGTCGCGCTGTACGGCGGCCCGAACAAGTTTCTGCGCGTCTTTATACCGCACTTCCTCCCACCCGGCGCGTCCGATCAAGATGGTGGCAACGACAAAGAAGACAAGGATCAACGCGAGGTTGAGCATCAGGTCAGAAAATGCGATAAAGGGATTGAGATCGTCGTCCATGCAGTTCAGGGCCTCATGGTTCCGGCAGTCCGGGACGTGCGGGCGCTGAGCATGATCTTCTCAAGGCTCTTGAGGGTCGTGTTACCCTTGCCGACTTCATAACTGAGCTGCTGGAGGGACGTATCGATGGTGTTGGGCAGCGTCTTGAGGATGTCGTGCAATTGGGTAAACTGCCCGGCGGCGTCGCTGTTCTGCCCGTGGAGGCCATGGAGCCGTTCGAGGATTGGCGGGAGGATCTGCAGCACCTCAAGCATCCTGCTGCTCTGCTCATTTTGTCCTGCCAGAGCCTGCTTGACGTCGTCGAATTTGGTGGCCTCGCTTGCGAGGGTCTGGACGGCCTGCACGACCGCCGTCCATTCCTCTTTGGGCAACAGACGGGGGTCGAGGCGGTCGGAAAGAGCCTGCATGGCGTCGGCAACCTGCCCGAGCTTGCGGGCGACCTCGTTTGTTTCTTGCTGGTGTTTGGCCAGGACGCTATCCATCCGCTCGCCGAGGGTTCCGAAGCCGCTTTTCATGGTGTTGATCACGCCGAGCGTTTCTTGCGTGTAGGTCTTGCCCGCTGTGTCGAACTTCGTCAGGGTGTCCTGGAGATTGTTCTGGAGCCCTCCAAGGCGGTTCACAAGGGTAAGATTGCTGTCCATCACGCGTCGTCCGACGTCGTCGATGCCGTCGAGCTGTTTTCCGGCGAGGGTCATCAGGTTCTCGTGGGAGTCGCGGAGCATCGTCTGAACATCGGTGAACGCCCGCCCGAGATCCTGCTGGGCACTTCTGAGGACGCCGACACCGTCGCCGATCTGTTTTGCACCTTCGACGATCCGCTGCGACGTTTCCTGGACGTTTGTGGTGACAGTGACGAGACTTCGGGTCACCTGCTCGGCGACGCCACTGAGTTTAGTGGTGGACGTGTCAAGATTGCTGCTAGCCTTCGTGAGGACCGTCTGGAAATTCTCGCTGGCGGTTTTCATCTCCTCGGAGACGCTCTGCATAAAGTCGCGGCTTTCCCGCAGCAGCTGCTGGAGATCTTCCAACTGCGCCGCCTGACTCGACGGCAACGCATACGCCGCAATGGACAGGACGGCTTCCTGAGCGCTGTGCGCGACGCGAGCAGCGAAGGTCGTGACGTACAGCACGAAGATATTGCTGATCACGGCAAGCAGCACGCCAATCACGGTAAACGTGAAGGTCCCTTTCATCTGCGAGAGCGTGCTCGAGAGTGAGGTGGTGAGGGTACGTGGATCGGTGGTGCTGGCCGCCGCTTTGAGCGGGCCGGCGAGGGTGCCGATGCTGAGGCTGAGCCCGATGACAGTGGCAAAGAGCCCGAGGAGAAACAGCATGTTCGGAAGGGACCGCAGCGGCGCGACGACCGTGAGCAGCGGGGCCTGGGCGAGCCGGACCACTTCGTGCACGTCGGGGTTTTGGAGCCGCCGCAGACGCCGCGTCCACTTCACCGCCTGGCCCGCCGCGCCGGTGAACTGCTTTTCCCAGAGGGTGAGCTTGGCGTCCACGTCCCCGCGGGTATCGCGTTCGGCGTCCAAGAGCGTTATGAGTCTGGTCAGTTTGGCCTGTTCGTGCCGCAGGGTCATAAAGGTGCGGATGAGCATCGTAGCGGTGATGGCGACCGCGGCAGCCAGGACCGCCGCCAGGAAGGGATGGGTCAGCAGAGTGCGGAAGATGTCTTGGATGAGGTCAGGCATAGACGTTGTGGCTCGGGTCGACGTAACACTTCCAGGCATTACGGGCGGCGTCGCGTTCGTTGTGGCCGATCACGCCGCCGCATTTGCGGCAATAGTACCCGTCGCGGTCGTATTCGCCGCCGCCCACCTTGGCGCTGCCGGCGCAACGAAACAGCACCTCACGGCTGGCCTGCGAGGGCAGGCGTTTGCCCAGGTACGCCTCGTAGAGCCGCTCGTCGCGGGCACTGAAGCGTTCGATCAGCTCACCGATCTTCTCGGTGTCCCAGCCTTCGATGGCACTGAAACCGCCACCCTGAAGACTGGTTTCAAGCTGGTCAAGGAAGGCGCGGTATCCGTCGCTACCACGCGAAAGCACCTGGGCGTGCACGCGGTTGTGCATCTCCTGCAGCGCGCCTTGCAGGGATTTATTCTGCAGGTCGCGTTCTTCGCGTGCGAGGAAGCTGGACGCGCCGTAGAAGTCGAGCGGCAGACGACGTTCGGTGGTGTCGCCGATGGCGTTGGGCGTCCAAGAGAAGGCCAGCACGCCTCCGCGCGGTTCAAGCAGCCTGAGCAGCACACCGGTCGCCACCAGCTCCTCGGCGAGTTCGAGTTTCTCGCGGAATGCGGCGGTCAGGCCCGTCCAGAACACGTCATTCCGGGTGTAGAAGTTGGGGATGTCCTGGTTGATGGCCTCGGCGATACCCCCCTGACTGAGAATCTGCACGGCCCCGCGGAGAGGAAAGCGGTAGGTCTCCTCAAGCAGCACCGCGCGGTACCCGTCGGGGGATTCGTCATGGCGGAGGTTTCCGACGCCCGCCTCGACAAGACGGGCGAACTGCTCGTGGCTTTCCTTCCCGCCGCGGGGCAGCAGCAGCACCTTGCGGCCGGCGACCGGCGACCGGTTGCCCTGCTCGGCCAGGGCCCGGTCCACGTTAAGGAAGGGACGCGCGAGCTTGACAACGGCGCGGGTTTCGTCGTCCCTGTTGGGCAGCCTCACCCAGCGTTCGAGGACATCCTCGTTGGCAAGCCGTTTGAACGGCTCCACCGCCTCGTTCTCGAGAACGTCAAGCACTTCATCGGGCAAAAAGCGTTTGGTCGTCGAAGAGCTGGGCATGCTGTCGACCCAGAGGCCTTCACGTTCGGCGAGCAGCGCGTCAGGCAGACGGCCGTCGGCGATGGCGGTCATTTCTGACCAGGCGCGCAGCAGTTCACGCGCTTTCTGATCACGCCCCTGTGTCCACTCGGCCACGTAGTCGCGCTGCATCGCCCACTGCTCCAGGCAGTGACGGTACTCGCCATCAACGGTGTCCGTGTCGAAGATGACGCGGCCGTTGATCTGCGGACGGGTGCCCTGCTGACGGCTGACGTTTTCGGTGAGGCGGTCAATCTCCTGGTTGAGGCGGCCGCGCAGGTTGGTCAGTCGGGACTGCAGGCGGCGCAGCTGGTGGTTGAGGCGGGTCAGCACACCCGCTTCGGCGGGACGGCCCGGCTCGCCCGGCTGGTCAAGCATCACCAGCAGCGCCAGTTGATCGAGGCGGGCGCTGACTTCCTTGTGCAGTTCCTGCTCCACCTGTTTGAGGACATGGTCCATCGCCTTGCGTTTCACCTGGGTGAAGCTCAAGACGCTGCTGCGGCGGTACTGGTCGGCGCGGCGCATCAGGTCGTCGACGGCGCCACCGCTGGCCGCGGCGGGCGTGTGCTTGCGGAGCTCCTCGGTGAGTTCGTTGGCTTTACCGAGCACCTGCAGCATCACGCCTGGTCCCTCGTAGAAGTCCATCAGGCGTTGACGGACCTCACCTTTGATGCGTTCGCTGATCTGGAGCGCCGCGCGTGACTTGGCGTTGAGCAGGGTGGTGTACGCCTTGCCGCCGCGGCTGAGGTGCTGCCTCAGGGCGGCCAGGTCCTGATGGGCTTCAGTGGGGTTGTTGCGCAGCTTCGAGACAACCTGGGAGACGAGGCGGCGGGTCTCGGCCTGCAGGTCTCCGCCGTCGGCGGCCTGCAGGACACTCTTGGTCATCTGCTCGCGGGTAAAGCCGAGATCCTTGACACGGCGCTTGAGCACCTCATCTTCGACGGTGCGGCTCACCCATTGTTGCAGGGTGTACGAGAGCAGCTGGTCGCGGCAGGCTTCCATGATGCGCTGCACGGGATACTCGAGGCTGGCGAGCCCGAAGGTGTTGAACACGTGCGCGTGATGGTCGCGGTCAGCGTAGATGGTGGCGTCGACGCCCTTGGCAAAAGGATCGGTGTCGGGGGAGAAGACGTTCAGAAACACGCGGTCAGCGACGGCGCGGTTGAGTTCCTGCTCACCGTCCGAGCCGACCCGGGTAGGCATCACGATGAAGGGCATGTCGTACGGGTAGCGCTGTGGGTTCGCCTCGTACGCGTCGGGAAACCGAACCGGACGCTCGGGATAGCGATTGTTGAGGTAGTAATGGTTGAGTTCAGACAGGGCGGTAAAGGCGTTCTTTTTATGTTTGCTCGCGAGGCCCTCATCGGCAGCGCCCATGTCAGGGCGGGGCAGCGTGAAAATGCACAGGGAGCGTTCATTGACGCCGGTGAGCTTGTGCAGGAAGAAGCCAAAGTCGCTCGCGAGTCCGCTGCCGGTGCCGCCGCAGAGGGTGCCGACGACGAAGACGCGCACCTGACCACCGTGCGCGAATTCCAGCGGGAGGTCCTCGCCGCTAGGCAGGCGGCCGCGGCGGTCACGCGCGTCGGCTTCATTGAGCTGCCGCAGGCGGTCAAGGCGTTCTTTGACCATTGAGTGGACGGCGTCGTGGTTCGGATCGAACAGGAACGCGAGCCGTCCGACCATTCGGATGTTGCCGGCGCCCGCCTCAACCTGCAGGCCGGGCAGCTTTTCGAGGGTGCCGCGGTCCCACCATTTCTTGAGGTGGATTTTGGCGTCGTACGCGTCGGGATTCTCGAGGATCTGCGCGTACTGCTGAGAGGTGATGGTGAGGTTGCGAAAGTCCCGCGCAGGCAGGTAGCGCAGTTTGCTCTGCTCACCTGCGTTGGTTTCCACACAGAGAAATTCCACCCAGGGTGCCTGGGGAAGGCTGCCGATTTCCCAGGCAATGCGCTCGGCGATGCGGTCACAAATGCGGGCGCCGGTGCTTCCGAGGCCGATGACGAGGGTTTTGGTAACGCGTTGGGCGCTTTGCACGCTTGACCTCACTTCCTGGCCGGCAGCGCGAGGGACGCGGCGCCGGCGATGATAAGAACGAACACGGACAGGGCCACGACACGCACCCAATCGGCTGGCCAGAGCCAGAAGTACCCGAGGCCACCGCTGAGAACGACGACGATCAAAAGTGCGATCAGCATCGCGGCGGCGGCGCTGCGGGTGGGATTAGCGGGTTTGAAGTTGAGCTGCGCGACGGCCATGCTCAGCAACCACCACAGCAGCAGGAATCCGGCGAGGGAAGCGTAGAACTGCCAGTCGACAAGCGCGGCGGTCAGGGCATTGAGGTACGGTTGCATAGGTCCTCCGTCAGTCCACCGTCACGACGAGCGGTAACTCCACGGTTTCCGCGCCGTACAGGGAGTTGAATTCATGGGTGGCTTCGAAACGAGCGCTCACCTGCTGCCCGGCCTTGACTTCCCGGCCGCCCGGCGCGGCTTCACCTTCGACGATCAGGCCGAACGGCGCCAGCGGGACAATCCGGATGCCCTGCCGGGTCCGTTCGAGACGCGCGACCGCGACGTTGGGCAGATCACGGACGGAGCGGGGGACGACGAGCTGACGGGCGCCGCCGTGTTCATAGTTGGGTCCCACGATCTGCGCAACCTCGTCGCCGACGTTGATCCCCTCGAGGCTGAAGCTTGGTTCGGGCTCCCAGTCGCCTTCGGTCGGCCGTATGCGCAGCTGTTGACCGCGGCGGCTGCCGAGGACTTTCCATGCGCCCCAGCCGAGCGCGGCAAGTGCGACGAGCCCCAGCAGCGCCGGGATGGGACCGGGTCCAGGCGGTGGGAAGGGCGGCTCCTGACCAAGAGGGCTGCGCTGAGTCCTGCTGAAGCGATCGTTTGCCAGAGTGGCACCACTGAACGCCCTGGGCACCACCAACACGACGTCCATTAGTCGGTCCCGGTTGCCGCTCGGCTGGATGACAGTGTAAGGCAGCTGGACCGATGCGCCGGATGCCGCGGACGACGCGAGTCGGGTGAAGGAGGACAGTGCTGACTGGTAGGCGGGGTCGTCAGAACCCGCGGTGCGCTGCCCGCGCGGGGCGACGCTTGCGGCGTTGTTGACGAACAGCGTCATCACAGTGCTGCTGGCCCGGTTGCTCACGCTGGCCGCGAGCTCCGCGATGGCGCGTTCGGTGTCGTGGCCAGGCTGGGTATCGGGACGGGCGGTGAGAGGAAACAGGTCCCGGATGGGTTTTTCGCTGTTGAGGTCTTCAGCCGTGATGACTTTCGGCTCCGTCTGTTTCCAGACATTCATCTCCCATGCGGCGACCGAGAGGTGGTCACCAGGCACCAGCATGTTTTTGACGAGCTGCCACGCGAGCTCGCGCGCTGCGAGGGCAGCCGATGGATCCTGGGGGTAGTGACTGGTGCTGAACGCCAGCAGCAGGTGGACGTGCTGTTTGGTGAGGTCACCACCGCGGCGCTGGACGCTGTCGATGATTTCCTGCTGTAGTTTCGTTTCGGCCTTGGTGATGGTGCGTGGTTCTACCCTAGTCGATAGGGGGGTGGATTGAGCTGCGGCCGGTGCCGACGCCATGGGAAGCAGCAGGACGGAAAGCAGAAGGGCCGGCGTTAGGTATGACTTCTTTACCGACGTCAAAGGTGAACTTTTTAACCGTTGCCTCATCATTACCTTAGATTATAGTTCATACCGCCTCATGCTACTAAGAAATTTGTGTTGGTGAGGACGCAAATGCATTATGACCCTGATCCGTGCTGTGCAAGGATGCAACCCGCTCCGGACGTTCGCGTTGCCTGGATCTCGTTGACGCGACTCAGAGGTCCGGTCCTCTTGCACCTAGACTGGCACAATTGAGGAACGGGGAGCCCTGAGGCGTGGTCTGCACCCTGGAATCTGGACGGATTGAACTGTTTCCGCGCGCCGAAGCCGAGGTTCGTCTGAGCTTGGCTTTGAGTGCAGGCTAGCCCTGCGATAGCTCAATCACCTTCTCTCCGAGGTCCAGCTTCGCTCACCAGTTGGCGAGGGCATCCGGCAATGCCGTGTCGCTCCACTTCGCATAGACCCGGGTCGTGTCCAGGCTGGCGTGGCCGAGGTGGCGGGCGGCATGTTCGAGACTGCCGGTCTGGCGGACCAGGCGGGTGCCGGCGTAGTGCCGAAACGCGTGCCAGCCGCGGTATCGGGTGCTGGCCCGGGCGGCGATGACTTTCAGGCGTTGCCGGGCGGCGCTCTGGGTGCCGCCGATGACGGGGTCGGTGCGGGGGAGGGTCTGGAGTGACTGGATGAGGCTCCGGGTGAGGGCGACCCGACGGAGTTTGCCGCCTTTGCCGTGGCGGACGGTGAGCAGGCCGCCCTGGAGGTCCACGTCCGCCCACTGGAGGGTCAGAGCTTCTTCGATGCGCAGGCCAGCGTGGGCACAGAGGAGAATGAGCGCCTGATCGGGTAGTTGGCTGGAACTATGCCCGACACCACTGAAATGGGAGCGTCCGGGGCCTATCCCCGGACGTGTCAAAAGAGCTCCCACTCGAGAGTTTCGTCTGTCAGAACCCCGCCTGTCCA
>NZ_BAAADB010000027.1 GCF_039522025.1 Deinococcus depolymerans
CAGGCGGGGTTCTGACAGACGAAACTCTCGAGTGGGAGCTCTTTTGACACGTCCGGGGATAGGCCCCGGACGCTCCCATTTCAGTGGTGTCGGGCATAGTTCCAGCCGACTACCCTAGTTCCAGTCAACTACCATTTTTATAGACGGCTCAAGGATTGAGCAGATGTCTGAGCTTGCGCTTCTTCCAGACGTGCTGTAGTGGGCCACCCACGATGATCAGTGAGAAAGTGGCGTACATCAGAGTGGTGCGCCACCACCACCAGGGCAGGATGACCTGTCCATCCGATAACGCGGCTGAACTGACTGCAATGAAGGCAATCAATATGCCAATGATCCAGGGCAGCAGCGTGTTGGGGCGTTCATGCCTCTGCGCTTCCAGTTTGGTTGCATGTTCCATGGACTTGGCCTTGGTCGCCAGCAACAGTGCAGCGGTCAACAATGCCGGAGCGATCAGACCCACCAGAACACTGCTCCACGGAATCCACGAAAATGGACGCGATTCCTCCTGCTCCTGAACCCAGGAGGCTCTTGCAGGGGCGTACTGGGGCGTTTCCGGTATCTCGCAGGTACTGTCCAGCGTAAAATTCTGGATGGTACCTGAGAAAGCGGACTCGCAGATCCGTTGCTGTGGAGAGAGGGAGTCGTTCACCGTTGGACTGCTGGCGGATGGAACGGCATCCCAGAACTCTGCCCCCGGAGTGGTGTAAGCCGCATAAGTCCCGATGAGCGTCAGGGAAGTCAGGGCGATGGCCAGGGGTTTCATCAGGTGCGCAGGCTTCAGGAAGCTGATGAGGAGTAGAAGTACGGACAGGCCGAACCCCACCCTGAGTGCCCACCACAGCGTATCTGAAGCCTGTTTGAGATCAATCTGGTGAACCGCCAGTTGAATCAGGTGAGCACCGTGGGCGATGTATGACCCCAGGAGCACCCAGGGGATCAGGAGGATCACGGCGTACATCTGCCGCATCCAACGGGTATGCGCCATGACGTCCACGTCCGTTCTCTCTTGCCGCGCAGGAGGTGGGCCGGGTGCATTCACTTTGGGCGGCGTGTCGGGCAGGACGCCGGGCATCAGGACGTTCCACACGCGGAATAGCACCAATTTGTTGCCGATGTACCCGGTGTGGTTCGGACCGACCAGCGCGACGTTCGCGTTGGCGGTATAGATGTTGTGAATCTTCGAGGTGAGGATCACACCGGGTGGATCCCAACTGGGGCCAGCGGTGTGAACGGTGCCGCCGATGGGGTCGCCTTCCTCGTAGAAATTCTGCCAGATCAGCGGCTGACCCCTGCCCTCAAAGAGATCCCCGCGTAACTGGTGAATAGTCTTCACGTAACGTGGCGACTGCCCCTGAAGGGCCTGAAAAAAGTAGGCGAACTTGTCGATAGGGCTGCCGTACGTGATGAAGTCATTGATCTGATCTAGCTTGGCAGAATGATCACGTTTCAAGGCCAGCAAGGTATCGTGTGCGATCACGGACCCCAGACTGTGTGCCATGACGATCACCCGGTCGTATGGCGGATCGTTGTTTTTCTGACCATCTGAGCCTGGAATGCGCAGCACGTACCTGAAGACGTCACTGGACGTATCCAGAATGGCTTTCCTGACCTTGAAACCCTCGTCGGTCTCCTGATATGTCGCCCACTGCACCACGTCTCCCATGTATCTGCTGAAGAACGGGCGGATGCCGAACACCCAGGCCAGCGTCATGACCACGCTCATGGCGATGAGGGGGTAGATGTACCACACGTCCACGAGATTGCCATAGCTCAGTCCGTACCGCGCCGCCCATTTCGAGAGGGGTTCCTGCTGGAAGAACTGTGTCAGACCCACGACGGCTTCCGTGACGAACAGGGCGAAGACCAGGGTAGCCAGGATCATGCTCATGACCACCCAGATGGCGGTCAGGTCGTTGCTTTTCGTGAGGCGCTGCCAGCGATCCGCTGCGGGCTGCGGCGGCGTAGGGGCCACGCACGCGTACTCAAAGAATGTGCCGTGGGGATGCCGCCGGACGAACTGCCTGTACTGGCCTTTCAGAGTGTGCCCGTCGCGTGGAGCGGTGTGTCCGGTGGTAACGCCCTGCCCCAGCACACCCTGTTTCAGGCGGTTGAGTTCTCCCCACCTGGAATGCCGACGCAGGAACGGGACGAACAGTTGCTTGCGCAGCCAGCTGAGCACGGTGGTCGCTGCCACATTAGGAGCTTTCGGAGCCCAGTAGACCTCGTGCACGTCCAGCCGGGATCCGTTCGGCAGGTGAACGTTCATGGAGTAATGCGGGTCAGATGGATTGGACAGATGGGTCTGGACGGTGGAAGAAAAAGCTGGAGCCAGCGGGTCAATCCGCTGCCAGTAGGTTTCGAGGTTGTTCAGGAGGGCTGTCGCGTCGCACAGGCGCGTCTGGTCGCCCATCCCATGGACGTAAATCAATGCAAGTTTCTCGGAACGGGGATACTTGATGTTCGGAGGAGAGTTCCGCGGATTCACAGCAGGAAGGTGACCGTCTGACATTGGGTCTGGGCTGGTCGCTGGGGGTACTGCAGTGTGACCGCTGCTCATGAAGGTCCTCCTGGTTCCACACGGCTGGGCTGCTCGTCTGATACAGACTCCGATTGAATGGCTTACAAAGCCGTTCAATCCGAGCGGATGCGAGTAAGGAGCAAAACGGGTTCCGGACGTGGAGTTGACAGATCGGTGGTGTTCCGATCTGTTAACGAAACAAACGGAATCCGTATGATACGGGCGGGAAGTTGACGCCTTCGGGATGCTGAGTGGCAATGAGGGCAAGTCTGACCGAGTCTCTTCCCTCCGTAGCATGCCAGCCTTACAGTTCAGAGGTGTTGCTTGAGAAAGGAGAGGACTTGCTGAACGGCGTGCCCGCTCCTATGTTCGGTCAGGGTGGCGTGACTCACGGGCCATGGTCCACCTGGCAGGTGAATGACCTGCGCCCGTGGGAAGTCGGTCCCTATCTGCTCCAGGCGCTCTCTGGGGCAGATGACATCGCGTGCGTACCTCAGGGCGAGGATCGGGAGTGCCGGGCGGTGCGCCTGCGCGGCCGTGACGTCCTGGGCAGACAGGCCATATGACCGGCGGGCGCGGCCGCTGAGGGCCAGTGGAATGGTCGGCTGACAGACGACCACCGCGCCGGCCTGCAGGGCGAGCATCATGACGAGGACGAATCCGCCGGTCAGGCACATGCCGATGAGTCCGACTTTCTGCTCCGGGTGCTGGTCGGCCACCCACCGGGTGACGCTCTTCAGCCAGTCGGTGATGGGGCTGGTCTGCTCGGTGGAGAGCAGATGAAATTCCCGGCTCAGGCAGACGTGGGTGACGGCTCGCATTTTCGGCCCGAGCCCGTCCGGTTGCGGAAAGTCGCCGAACAGCACGGGGAGGTACGCGCGGAATCCTTCGTTCGCGAGGTCGCGGGCCAGTTCGATGGTTGCCCGGGTCACGCCGGTCATCTCGTGGACGAGGATCAGGGGACGCCCGGTTCCGATGGCGTAGAGGTCGTATTTCTTGGGTCCGGGCACGGGGTCCAGTGAGGTGAAGCCGTCGGTCAGTGCGGGCATGGCGCTGCCTCCGTTCAGGTGACGCTGATGCCGCGCAGGACGGCGCGCACGACATCGAGTTGCTCCACGTCTCCGTGGTTGGGAATCACCGCGTCGGACTGAAGGTTGTAGATCTGCCCGTTGCCGAAGGTGAGTGGGGCCGCGGCATCCAGGACGAACCTCTGCGCACCGGCGTTGAGGGCTCCGGTGACGCCGATGGCGCCGAAGGGATTGACACCTCTGACACTCCTGGTATGTCCGGCAAACGTGGAGGCGAGCGTGTACAGGATGCTGAGGGCGAGGTCATTCCCGGTGTGCGTGACCAGGATCGGTCCCGTGACCACGCGGTTGGTCAGGACCGGCCGGAAGTAGCCTTCGGGCGCCGGGCCGGTCGCCGCACCGAACCCAAAGTGGGAGAACGCTCCCTGTAGGAGATGCAGGGACGCCAGGGTCAGTGGAGGATCGCCATTCGGACCACGCGCCACCGAGGCCACCAGGCGGGCACCGAACGAATGCCCCAGCAGGTGAACTCTCGCGCTGGGTGCGGCCTTCTGAATGTCCCGGACGAGGCCGCGGCCACCACTCTCCCCGATGCGGCCGGCTCGCTCCCGCATCTCGTAATAGGAGGCCCAGACGACGATGTCCCGCCACAGCGTCCCCAGGTCCAGCGCCTCACCCCGCAGGGAGGCTCTGCCCGGCTCACGCCCTGGAAGATCAGGTTCCTGCGTGAAGATCTCGCTTTCCGTGACGTGGTCAATCAGCCGTTCGACGTGTTCACGGTCCGGCACTTGACCGGCCCGAACCGCTCTGAGCAGCTCCGCGTCGTGTGGGAACGCCTCCTGCGCGGCCGCCCTGACGTCATCGGCGCTGGCGTCGGTGGGTGACTGGAGGGACTCCGGAATGGACGGCCATACCAGCCCGATGACCGCGAATCGCCGCCCCCGCAGGTCCTGAGCGAGCCTCCCGTCAATCAGGGTGCGGGCGTGACCCAGGTACCGGCCGTAGCGGGCCTCGGCCGAGGCCCGGGTGGCGTTCCAGCCGTGCACGAGGACAAGGACGTCCGACGGATCGAGGGTTGACAATTCGCTCATCGCCTGCCTCAGTTCGGCCGGATCGACGGGTGCGCCGTTGCGGTCCAGCTGAACTGTCGCGTACGGAAAACCGTGCAGGTGCCGCGCTGCGCGTGATCCGGCGGTGGGTCGTGGGGCGGCTGAGGCGTGCGGCGACGGATGCGTGTTCATGGCTTCCCTCCTGTGGGCGGGTGTGGAGCGGAACCCGCTGTGGTCAGGGTGCGCCTGGCTGCGTGACCGCGCCGTGACCGCCCCCTGTTCCCACACGGCGCTTGGCCGCTTCCTGCGAGGCGGCGGCGCACTCTGCGTACCAGTCGAGAATGTCGAAACGCGGCTGGAGATCGCTGAACAGGTCGTCGATCAGATGGGAGAGGCGTGCCAGGACCGCACCGTGAGGCCCGGCTATCGTCTCCAGGGAACCGAGATCAAACTGGGAGTGGAAGTCGTACGTGAACGGTTTCAGGAGGCCCTCTTCGGTCACGACGAGTGGATTCACGGCCGCAGAGAGCGGCGTGCCGTCCTCCCACCGCGCGAGGGCGTCGAAAGCGTCCCGCTGCGCGAGGAGCAGTTGCGCCGGGGCGAGGTCGCTGGTGACCGGAAGCGGCGCGTGCTCCTGAGTGAGGGCGAGCGTCGTCCAGAACAGCCGGGCGCGGCCCGTCGGGGCGACCGGCCGGACCTGCACGCCGGGGATCACACACCAACACAGATGCGGTTGAGAACAGTTCACTCACTGGTTTTGATGCAGCCCGGCACGGTGGAGCCTGCTTGAGTTTCCAAGGTGGTGCAGTGCCTCTCTTGGGAAGGGCTCCACTGTATCTGGGAGGCTTTTGCCTGTCAGTCGCCCCAATAGATTTGTAGCTGCTTCAAACGTAGGCGTTCTTCTCGGTGGGGGAGTATTCAGCGCTTTGGTCAACACGTCTGTGCGGTGATCGTGTGCAGCCATCAGCAGCAACGCGTCATGCAGGACAGTGGCGACGTCGTGTGGAGGTAGAGGTCCTGCCACCAGTACGTCAGGCCAGATGGGTATCCGGGCAAGCTCAGCCTGATATGCGAGCAGTTGCGTGCCGGGTTCAGTCAGCGAAGGAGCCTCAGCAGATCTGGTGGGAGCTTCCGCCCATTCTAATGACCTGCAGTCCATGGTGAGGATGACGGCGCTGAGAATGCCAGCTACGTAAGTCGTATGGTATGTGTGGACGTACGCGTATGCTGCGCGCTCGTCGTCTGGCAGCGACAGGTACGTGCTTAAGTCAAAACTCGGACAGGGAAGGAACCCAAACTCCGCCCACGTATAATTCAGGACAGCCCAAGCGAATCGAGCGGGTGGGGTATTCGCTGTGCCCGTCATCACCGCACCAAGGAGAAGTTCGCCTACGAGGTCTAGGTTCTCACTCACTGCATGCCAGGCGAGGCAGGCATCCAGCATCCTGGTAACTCCGTCTTGGTCAACGTCGGGAGGGAGTGCTTGCTGTCCGAAATCCGTGACGTACATCAGGCCGTGTGTCAGTGCGTAGACACTATCGGCGGTCATGTGTACCGCGTGAGCTTCGTTAGCCAGAAGGCTACATTGAACAGCCGCCGCCCACGCTGCGGTGGACGGCGGCTGTCCGCGCAGTGTCTGGAGCCATAACATCTCCAAGTGGCGATAAGGAAGTCGCTCAGCAGCTTGTGCCTGACGGGAAGTGAAGGCGTCGGCAACCAAAGCGTCAAAAGCTGCGTCGGGGAAGCCAGCTTCTTGCAGTGCTTGATGGGCCATTCCAAGCGAAACGGCCGCATGTGGATGACGGCGGAGAAGGGCTCGGTGACGGTCGCTGCGTATGTAAGGCACCAAGTGTGCGGCCAGTGCTTGACTGGCCTCTACCAGCGCGGGTGGCGCCTGCGGAACGCGACCTGTCACAAGGATGAGTAGGGCAGTTTCCATGACGATCTTGTCGGCAAGGGTGGCGTACGCGTCCAGCGGGGTCTGCCACGGGTCATTTACTACACTTAACATTTGGACGGTGCGGCGAGCGTGATCCAACACCTCGAGAAGGCGATGTTCATGCAGGGTGTGGAGCGGAGTTGATTCAATCATGGGTTCCCTATTGCACGTACGGAGGGGCACTCCTGCCGGGTTTCCCTCCGTACGGCTTGGTCCGTAGTGCAGCATGTCAGTCCCGTTTTCGCGGTTCAGTCAAGGCATGTATCTCGATGGATGACCTGGGTCACGTCCACTAGTTACTAGGCTTTCCGTAAAAGGCCCTCCAACTCCTGAACATGCGCCCGAATTCCTCCTCGCAGACAACAACGGCGGATTGGCTGAAGGACTCGAAAACCTACTTTCGCAAGAGGCCTACTGGAGGCGACTCAAAGCCTCTTTGATTGACCCCAACTGTTGCCTAAGGTCTCCAATGGAAGGTTCAGCCTGAATGCCAGTGACAAGGGCGTACTCATTGCAGCAAAGGACGTGCAGCCCCACTTCCTGCCCTGGCGTCAGGTTCTTTGCTACGGACTCCATGACGCCTCGCATGGAAATGTCGAGGTTGATGGCTTTGGTTTCGTGCAGGGCCAACATGATCTTCGAGAGATCGGCATGGGCAAGGCGGTCAGACATAGCAGACTCCTTCGCTGGGGTTGCGGCCTAGGCCGCAGTGATCATGACTGGTGACGTGTCGCTGTACAGAATCACGCATGTGACCTCCTTGTGAGACTTCTTTCCTCTCACTTGAAGAAATTGGCAAGTGAGCTCGTGGGGAACACGCGCCTTGTACGAAGGAAGGGCTTATTGATAACGGCATAAATCCGCATCACCCGTGTTGAAACGCAAAACGTCTTGGCCAGCGTCCTGCCAACCCAGGGGAGTGATGGGCGATGTCAACTTACGCCGTTATCAATAAGCGGTGCCATGGATGTGCGCGCGGCGGTTGGTGTCGTTCTGTCCGGGCGGTGTCCAGGATGTCGGCTCGCGGAACATTCGGCAGAACGACTTGGGGGGCTTCGACCGCGGAGCAGTAGGGGTCTCAGGGTGCTGCCATGGGCGTGGCAAGTGTAGGTACGGCTATGGTATCGGCCATGGTGTCCCCCCCGGGAGCGTGTCTAGCCGCCGATGCCGCCGGAACCTGTCGACGGGTCCGCGAGCGCGAACTGCGAGAGCGTCCACAGGGCTAGCGTGAGCCGGTACCGCCACGTACGATAAAAGTGCATATCCTTCCCCCTTGTGTGGCGCGCCCATCCCGGTCGGACCGGCCTGGGGCCTCACGCGCAGAGCGTAGTGGGGGGCCGCTTAGGTACCGGAGGTGTGGATGACCGGGTCGCTTAGGGTTCCGTCAGGGAGCGTGCTCGAGGCGCTGGTGTCGGGCGAGTTCGAGGAAGGGTGCCGGCGGCACGTGGCCCTGACTGCTCCGACGGCCCTGGACGACCTGTGGGCGGCGCAGTGCCTGGTGCAGCTGGGCCGGCGGGCCGAGGGCCTCGCGGTCTTCCTGCGCCTGCAGGCGGCGGGGCTGGGGGACGCGGCGCCCCTGGCGGCCGTGGCATACCGCTTCGAGGGGGATCTCGAGTCGGCGCGCGAGGTGCTCGCGGAGGTGGACGCGTGGGGGCTGACGGGCTTCGGTGAGGCGGTCGCGTGCCGGGAGCGGGGGATGCTGGCCCTGACGGCCGGGCGGCTGGAGGAGGCGCTCGTGTGGACCCGGCGGGCGTGGCGGACGGCGGTCACGGAGCCCACGGCGCAGTTGTTCCTGCCGGGGTTCGCGGCGGCGCTGGCCATGGTGCTGGCCACGCTCGGGCAGGATCACGCGGCGGCGCAGTACGCGGCCCAGGCCCTGCCGGCGGCGTCCGGCGCGCAGCGGGCGCCGCTGTTGTGGATCCTGTCGGCCTGTTACGCCCGCGCCGGCCTGTTTCCCGAGGCGAGACAGGCGCTGGAGGAGCTGGACGCGGTGGCGCTGGGGCCGCCGTCGGCACCGCTGCGTGCGTATCACTGGGGCGTGCTGCACGCGGTGCAGGGGAACCTGGCGAGAGCGGCCGCCGCGTTCAGTCAGGCGGCGGCACTGGCGCGGGAGAACGGGCAGCTGGAAACGGAGGGGTTCGCGGCCCTGCAACTGGCCGCGCTGTCGAGCGCGGCCGGACGAACCGATCAGGGGCGGGTGCAGGTCGCGCGGGCCCGCAGCCGCGCCGGTGGGGCGCGCGCCGCCGCGCTATGCGACCTGCAGGCGGCGGCGCTGGACGTCCGGGCCGGTGAGCCGGGGGGCGTGGATGCGTTGCAGCGGGCCGTGGAGCGGCTGAGGGACCTGGGCCTGAAACGCGACGAGGGAGAGGGGCGGGTGCTGCTGGCGGACGCGTTCCTGCGCGCGGACGAGCTGGAGGCCGCCGAGCGCGCGCTGCACCAGGCGGCGGAGTGCCGCGCGACGCTGGGACGGAACGTGACGGTGGCGGCCCTCATCGCGGAGCGTCCCCGGATGCGGGAGGTGATCGGCGCGCGGGTGGCGCGTGGAGCGCCGGGTGACCTGGAAGAGCTGTGGCAGGACCTGCAGCGCATCGAGCAGGCCAGACCGGCGCCGCTCGTCCTGACGACACTCGGCGGGTACGGATTACAACTGGGCGAGGCGCCCGTCCGGGTCAACGTGGGGTTGCGCCGCGCCCTGGAAGTCCTGTCGTACCTGCTGCTCCGGGGGGAAGCGACCCTGGAGGACCTGCAGACGCACGTGTTCGACGGGAGTTCCCCCCAGGCGGCGCGGGATTACCTGCATGTGACCCGGCACGCGCTCACGCGGGCCGTGCCGGGGCTGCAACTGCCGTTCGACCGGGCGCGGGCCGTATACCGGGCTGAGGTGCGGGAGCGTGCGTTGCAGTGGGATCTGACGGTGGTCCGTGAGGCGCTGCTGGACGGAACCGCGCAGGGGTTGAACCGGGCGCTTGGGGCATACACGGGAGCGTTCCTGCCTCACTCGTCATCAGCGTGGGCGGCGGAGATCCGCTCGGATCTGGAATGGCAGCTCATCACGGCGGGTGAGCGGGCCGCGAGGGGGTTGCTGCTCCGGGAGGCGTGTGACGAGGCGGCGGCGCTGCTCAGGAGGCTATTGGGGTTGTGGCCGTCGGAGGTGGCGCTACACGAGTTGCTGATCCATGCGGTCCGGGTGTCACAGGGGCCGTCAACTGCGGGTCTGGAAGCCAGGCGGAGCCGGGAGGTGCTGACGCGCGAACTCGGCGTTCAGGTCGCCCTGCCGGATGGGCACGCGGAACGGTGACGCCCGGACGGAAAGCGGTGGATGGCACGGGCCAGTGGGCGGACCTCGCCCGGTTTCGAGACGACAGGGTGATGGCGTGGTGTCGGAGGCGGTCACCCGGTGCCCTTGGCCTGACCCAGAAGATTGGACTCTTTTGAGTAGGGACTTGATTCACGTACGAGCGTACGCGGTCGTCTGGTCTGCTCCCCAGAATCTGGACAGTGTTGAATAGAGACCTCGACTCACTCCCGGTAGTTGGCTGGAACTATGCCCGACAGGGAACGCCTTGAGGCCGTGACAGCCACGCTCGCAGCGTCCAAACGCGATCGGTCAGCCCAATCGCCATCGCCGGTGTGCGCTGGAGG
>NZ_BAAADB010000028.1 GCF_039522025.1 Deinococcus depolymerans
TGGGCGTGCGAGGCATAGTCACTTCGCATCAAGGCCCATGAGACCGGGGAATTTCAAGCCCCTGCCTCCTGGGCCTTCGTGCTGGTCGCTGTTCTCTCGCCCGTGGAAACTCTTGGCTGACAATCCGGACCTTCACCGGATGGCCGGCTCCACGTCCGGAACCCGCCCAGCTCCTCCTCGCTTCGCTCGGATTGAACGGCTTTGCAAGCCATTCAACCGGAGTCCGTGTCAGTTGAGGTTCAGGCCGCTCCACAGGTCACAGCGGTGGTCCTGCGCGAAGCGGTCACTGACCTGGGCGCCCTGAGGCGTGAACACCATCACGGGCGTCGCCTCTCCTCGCACCGGGGACCAGCCGGGCAGTCCCGGCGTGCCGGTGCGGGCGAACTGCGCCCAGCTGCGGCTGAACGTGGCGGACAGGGCGTCCTGGGCGGGCGTGAAATCGGCCGGGTCGGCCAGCCCATCGATGCGGGTGCGCAGGGCGTACACCAGACTGCTCGAATGCGTGGCGCCCAGGCCCGGCAGATCCCCGGGAGGTGTCAGGAGGGTCACGGCGTCCGGATCGGCGAACTCGAAGGCGTAGGTGGGCGTGAAGGCCGACAGGGCGCGCGCGACGTTCACGGCGGGGCAGGCGAACACGCCGTCCGTGAACATGTCCGAGAAGGCCAGCGCGGGCGTGGCGTACTGCCGGGCCGGGTAGGCGTTCAGGATGCGCGTGACGTTGCGCGCGCCGCCCAGCAGGCCAGCCGCGCCCCAGTACAGCGGGAGGCTCATGCTGCGTCCCTCCGGAACGGCGATCTTCACGAACAGGCGGCCCTCGTCGCGGTTGGTGCCGGCCAGGACGGGCACCCGGTTGAACTGCCCGGCCCGGTAGGCGTCCAGCAGCGGGCGGGGCAGCAGGGGCCCGCCGTACACCGGGGACCACACCAGGTTCGGCAGGGGACGCAGGCCCGGCACCTTCCCCGCCGTGAGTTTCGGGGCGTCCAGGGTGCGCAGGCAGGCCAGGGTGTCGCGGCTGCACCCGAGGCGGCTGGCGTACGCGACGTTGCGGCGCGAGGCGTCGGCCGCCGTCACAGAATTGCCGGGACTGGCGCACAGGCCACTCTGAATGATGGCCCGGTGGAACAGACCGGCCGAGGCGGGCGACGCCAGGTGCGCGCAGGTGCTCATGCCGCCTGCGGACTCGCCGAACAGCGTGACATTCCCGGCGTCCCCGCCGAACGCGGCGATGTTGTCCCGCACCCAGCGCAGCGCAGCCTGCTGGTCCATCAGGCCGTAGTTGCCGGAAGTTCCGCCGCCCTCGGCGTCGAGTCCGGGCAGCGCCAGGAATCCCAGCGGTCCCAGGCGGTAGTTCAGCGTGACGACGACCACATCCTCGCGCCGCGCGAGTTCGGATCCGTCGTACAGGCTGCCGGCCCCGCTCGTGAAGGCCCCGCCGTGAATCCAGACCATGACCGGGCGGGGCGCGGCGGCGCGGGCCGGGGCGTACACGTTCAGGAACAGGCAGTCCTCGTCACCGCGCACCTGACCGCCGGTCTCGCCGGGCGCGGCGAACACGCCCACCACGACCTGCACGCACTCGCTGCCGGGTCGCGTGGCCGCGCGCGGCGCGGTCCAGCGGGGGCCGGGGGCCGGCGGCTGCCAGCGGCGCGGGCCGGTGGGCGGCGCGGCGTACGGCAGGCCCAGGTAACGGGTCACGCCGGCGTCCGTGACGCCCGTCACCGGCCCCTGGGTGGTCGTCACGGCGGACGGGGCGGGCAGCGCCGACTGGGCCCGCACGTTCCCTCCGGGCAGGGCCAGCAGGCTTGCGAGGGCGGCGGAACGCAGGACGCGGGCAGTCGGGCTCAGTGAACGCATGGAACCTCCGGAGCGGCAGCGGTGGGCAGCAGGCAGGACGCCTCTGAACAGAAGACCTCTGCATGTTCGCCTGTTCCGGCCGACGCTGCCTTCACCGGCCCTCAATGAGTGCGGCGCGTCTGCGTTCCGGGCGGCAGATCGGCGACACTGGAAGGGTATGGTCCGATTGCGCACTCCTGACGGGCGTTCCCTGCCCGGCCCGATGTCCACGCTGCGCGTGCAGGCGCCGGACACCTTCGCGCTGGACCCGCCCGGCGGTCTGTGTGCCCACCCGACGCTGCTGCGCGGCGCACTGGACACCCTCGCGGCGCGGCTGGACGCCATGATGGACCGCGCCGAGCAGGACGAGACCCTGACCGTGCCGGCCCAGGCGGCCCTGATCCGCGCCGTGCCGCTCGGGCAGGCGCTCGTCACCGGGCTGGCCGGGTACGCCGCCGCGCCGGACCGGACGCTGCTCGAACGCCTGAGTGACCTCGCCCTGACGCTGAGCCTCACGCAACCGGACGAGAGCCGCTGGACCCCGAGACTGGGCGCCATCGCGGCCGCCGCCGGCGACCCGTGGCTCGAAGGCGTCCCCCTGCTGCCGGACGAGGACGCCGCCATGATCACCCTGACGCTGGACGCCGCGCTCGCCGCCGGCGTAAAGGTCGGCGAGCGCGGCGAGGCCCGCCTGACCTGGGCCGGCGTGCGCCGCCCGGCCCCGCTGCGCGACCCGCTGACCCCCCTGCGCGCGGCCCTGACCCCCCCCGCCACACTGGAACCCGCGCGGCACGGCGCGGGCCAGGCGCTGCGGCAGCTGGCCCTGAGCGACCGCGAGGCGGAACGCAACGCCGCGCTGCTGCTGCTGTTCGTGTGCGGCCGCGACCGCCTGGAGGACCTGCCGCTGATCCTGGCCCTGGACGCCGCCCTGGTGCTGCTGCGCGCCCTGAACGCACAGGACCCCACGCCGGCCGCGGCGCGGCTGCTGGAGCTGCACGCGGGGCTGCACGCGGAACTGGGCCACCCGGACCTGCCGCGCGCGCAGCGCGAACGCCGCCAGACGACCGGGGACCTCAGCGGCCACACCCTGGCCGCGCGGCGCACCCTGCGCGCCCTGCGCTTTGCCCGGGCGCGGCCGCTCACGCCCGAGGCGCAGGAGCACCTGAACGCCCTGTGGGACGCCCTGCACGATCTGGACGAGGACCTGTCGCGCGGCGTGACGCCCGACCGGGACCCGGACCTGCGCGCCCGGCTGCTGCTGCTGAGCCTGCAGGGCCTGACGAGCACCGCGCGCGCGCCGGGCCTGCGGCTCCCACCGATGGTGCAGCTGGCCGCGCAGGTGTCGGGCGTGGACCCGCTGTGGGCCTGGGAGCGAACCCAGCCGGACCGGTTCACGTCCGTGCCGCTGCACGGGCACCTGGGACGCGCCGCGCTTCCGCTGGAACTGCTGGCCCTGCGCGGCACGCCCTTCTGGGACACCTGGGGAACCGAGGTGCGCCGCCTGATCGCCCTGGCCGGCGGAAACCTGCTCGCCACCGTGCGCCGCACAGGCCTGCGCCTGCCGGATCAGGCGTTCCTGGAAGGATACCTGGGCAGGTTCGGTCCGCTGCGCGCCCTGCCGCTGGATCCGCCCGCCCTGAACGCCTTTCACGCCGCGCTGCTGCGCCTGCTGCCGGACGCCCGCGCGCAGGCGCAGGCCCTGGCCGCCCCCGCGGAAGCGCCGGTGCTCCCGCAAGAGGCGGCCGACCTCCCGCCCGCCGGTCCGGCCCGCGCGGACCCCACGCCCCGTCCGGTTCCCGCCACCCCGGACGCACCGGACTGGCCCGCGCACGTCCTGACCGTCCGTGAACACCTGCGCGGGCGGCGGGTGGTGCTGCTGGGCGGGGTTCCCAGCGCCCCGCACCGCGCCGCCCTGTGCGCCGCGTTCGAGCTGGGCGACCTGGACTGGATCGGCAGCGCCGAGTACGCGCACGGCACGCACGCGCAGGCGCACGTCACGCCGGACACCGCCGTCGTGATCCTGGCGATCCGCTGGATGGCACACGCGCACAACGCCCTGCGGGACGTGGCGCGCGCGCGCGGCGTGCCGTACGTGATGCACCCCGGCGGTCTGTCGCCCAGCAGCGTGGCGTGGCAGATCGGGCAGCAGGTCAGTCAGCAGCTCGGCCAGCAGGCTGGCCCGGCACTACCGGACAACACAGGCGATTGACCGCAGCGGCGGACGCACCCAACCCGGCTCCCTGCTACGGTGGGCGGCATGCGCGCCCTGATGTACGAAGCGTTCGGAGTCCTGCCCACCATCCAGACGGTGCCCGATCCGGTGCCCACCCCGGACGGCGTGGTCGTGGAGGTCGGCGCGAGCGGCGTGTGCCGCAGCGACTGGCACGGCTGGATGGGACACGACCCGGACATCCGCCTGCCGCACGTCCCGGGTCACGAACTGGCGGGCACGGTCGTGGCGGTCGGCGCGCAGGTCACGGCCTTCCGGGTGGGGGAGAGGGTCACCGTGCCGTTCGTGGCCGGCTGCGGCCGCTGCGGCCCCTGCCGCGCCGGGGATCAGCAGGTGTGCCACGCGCAGTTCCAGCCGGGCTTCACGCACTGGGGATCGTTCGCGCCGCTGGTGGCACTCGGGTACGCCGATCAGAACCTCGTCCGGCTGCCGGACAGCATGGATTTCGTGACGGCGGCCAGCCTCGGGTGCCGCTACTCCACGGCGTTCCGCGCCGTGTCGCAGCAGGGCCGCGTGCGGGGCGGCGAGTGGGTGGCCGTGCACGGATGCGGCGGCGTGGGGCTGTCTGCTGTGCAGATCGCGGCCAGTCTGGGCGCGCGCGTGATCGCCGTGGACATTGACGACTCGAAGCTCGCGCTGGCCGCGCAGCTGGGCGCGGAACACACCCTGAACGCCACCCGTCTCCCGGACCTGCCGGCGGTCATCGCCGATCTGAGCGGCGGCGGCGCGCACCTGTCCCTGGACGCGCTGGGTCACCCGCAGACCCTGGTGAACTCGGTGCTGTGCCTGCGCACCCGCGGCCGGCACGTGCAGGTGGGCCTGCTGCTGGCCGACCAGGCGCGTCCGGCCGTGCCGATGGACCGCGTGATCGGCCGGGAACTGGAACTGCTCGGCAGCCACGGCATGGCGGCGCACACCTACCCGCAGATGCTGGGCCTGATCGAGCGGGGTCAGCTGAACCCGGCGGCGCTGATCGGGACGCGCATCGACCTCGCCGGGGCCGCGCAGGCACTGGTCGGCATGGATACCTTCGCGGGGGTCGGTGTGACGGTCATCGACCGCTTCTGATACGGATTCCGTCTGTTTCGCCGACAATCCGGAAGTTCACCGGATTGCCAGCTCCACGTCCGGAACCCGTTTCTCTCCTGCTCGCTCCGCTCGGATTGAATGGGCTGCAAAGGCCATTCAATCGGAGTCCGTATGACATCCGTCAGGCCTGGGTCCGCAGTTCGCCGAGCAGCAGCAGCAGGTCGGCCGTGTAGGCGTCCAGCGTGCCGTCCACCTTGGCCTTCGAGGCGGCGCGGGTCGCCTCGATCGGATCGGGGCGGCCCACGATCAGGCCCATGCGCAGCAGCGCGTACTCACTGACGCTCAGCCGCTCGCGCAGCAGGAACTGCAGGGTCTTCAGGGCAGCGTCCACCTGCGCCTCGAGCGGTTGCGGTTCGTTCACGGCCTCGTCGAGGGTGGGCATGTACGAACTGCGCCCCTCGGGCTTCCCGGGCGGGGTGGAGGCCGCCACGTCCGGGTACTTGCCTTCCTGATCGCGGATGACGTCCACCAGCAGCGCCGAGCGGCTGCGGACCCGGTACCCGCCGCTGATCAGGCGCTGGAATTTCTCCAGGCGTTCCCGCACGTGCGCCTCGCCGAACTCTTCGGTCAGGCGCTGCGCGACGGCCAGCGACACCCGGTGACGGCGCAGCTCCTCGGCAAGCGCGGACGTGACCGGCCGCGGGTCCGTCCCGTCAGGGGTGTTCGCGTCGGCCGTCACGGTGCCCGCGAACCGGTACGTGAGTTTCTGGGTCCGGCCCCGGCCCTCATATTCCACGCCGCTGAGGTAGCGCCGCTCCATGAGTTCCTCGTGTGCGCCCTGCAGGGTAGAGCGGATCTTGTTGCTGCGCTGGTCGACGATCTTGCACGCCTCGGCCCAGTCCATCAGGTTCACCGTGAAGCTCGGCAGGGGCACGGTCGGATCCTCCGGCGGATAGCGGCGCGCGTCGAGCAGGCGGTAGAGGGCGCGGGTCAGGGGCCGGTCGAGGCTGGTCAGGAATTCCAGGTCCAGCGGTTTGGTGTACTGGGCGCGGATGGACCGGACGATGGGTTCGGCCAGCCGGATCTTGAGGGTGCTGCTGCGGCTCAGGCCCAGGTCCTCGTCCCCGCTGGTGAACTCGAGGCCCTCGAGGTAGTTGAAGGTCACGGTCGTCCAGTTGCCGCGCCGGTGGTCCCGCCACGCTTCCGAGGCGGTGTAGGTGGCGGTACGCAGCCGGAACAGCGTCTGCCGCAGGTTCTGGTAGTAGCGCCCGGAGTCGTCCAGACCGGCCCGCTTGAGGATCTGGTACGCGCTGGTGTTCAGCAGGCCGTCGGCGGGGCAGCCGGTCTCGACGTACAGGTCGATGAGGGCGGTGGCGATGTCGCCGTCCAGGCCGTGGGGTACGCCGCCGTACTTGGGCATGGCGTCGCAGGTCAGCCGTGCGGGCCGCCCGTCCACGTTGAAGTCGACCGTCCATGAGGAGAAGGAATCCGGCACGCGTTCCTGAATACTGATCAGGCCCAGACGGCTGACGTTCGCTTCCTCAATCCGGCTGACATCCGGCAGGGGAGTGGGGGCTGGTTTCTCCGGGCGCTTTCTTCGCGTCAACCCTCGGTCCTCCTGTGGGTAATACCCTTCATCATACGCGTGCGCCCTTTGCGGACGCTATACCGGACAACTCAGGCGATTTGAACAGGGCACTACCGGACAACTCAGGCGATCGCATCGGGCGAAACGGGTGAAAACCTTCACCCAGAGGGCAAATAGTGCGCTGTACATCTTGTCTTCTCTGACTACCGGACAACTCAGGCGATTGACCCCCAGACTACCGGACAACTCAGGCGATTTACCGCCCGAACTACCGGACAACTCAGGCGATTCGGGAGACCCCACTACCGGACAACTCAGGCGATTTACCGCCCGAACTACCGGACAACTCAGGCGATTCGGGAGACCCCACTACCGGACAACTCAGGCGATTTACCGCCCGAACTACCGGACAACTCAGGCGATTCGGAGCAAAACTACCGGACAACTCAGGCGATTTACCGCCCGAACTACCGGACAACTCAGGCGAAAAACCCGGAAAATGCCGTGTTTCTCAGAAGTGACGGCGCGCCCTTGATGATGATCATCAAATATCTTTTAAAATCTTTTTTCAAAGAAGAAATCATCATCAGCACGTGAGCCTGCTCTCAGACCCCGGCTGGCACCCACCAGGACCTCAGAGGACGGGCATCCACCCCCAAATCAAGCTGTCGGACCATTCATAGGGAGTCGTGCGAAAGCGAATGCCCTTTCGCGGCGATCAGAGGGGCCTAGAAGCCCTGTCGACCGTCCCCCCCGACTCCCACTGCGGAAGGCATGCAGAAGGGGCCTTTACGGGCCGCTGGTAGGGAAATGGACTGGCTGCGCCCTCCCGGCAGATGTCTAGACATTGTGGTCGATTCTGATGTGGACCTGGAGGGCTGCTCCGCAGAGGGGCAGCCAAGAGGACTGTCGGGCGTGGAGTGGGCAACCCGGTGGTGTTCCGGGTCGTGGACGAAACAGACGGCAGTCCGTATGACGCCGCCGAATTCGCTCCCGCGCTGGCCATCCGGCTGCCATCATGGAGACCGCGAGAGGAGGACCACCGCCCATGCACCAACTCATTCCAGGGGAACGCTTGGACATCCGCCGTCAGTTCGGCCCCACCGGACTGGAATCCCTGAACCTGCACCTGGGACGCGCGCCCACAGGTGCGTTCCTGTGGATCGTCACCGCAGGACCGGCCGGCGCCCGCCCTGCCCCCCCCGAACTCGCCCGTACCGGCCCCGGCACCGCCGAGATCCGGCTGGGACACGCGCCCACCGCGGACGTGGACCGCCTCGTGATCGGTTGCTCCTGGCGGGGCCGCGCCGCGTGGACCGGCACGCTCACCCTCGCCAGCCTGAACGCCCCACCGGTCGCCGCCGACCTGGGTGTACCGGCAGCGGGCGGGCCCGCAGACCGAGAACGGACCCTGCTGCTGTGCGAACTGTACCTCCACGACCGCCGCTGGCGCCTGCGCGTGCAGGGCGAGGAGGCCCGCGGCGGACCCGAGGGTGCCGCCACCCTGTTACGGGTGCCCGCCACGTCCCTGCGGCCCCCCCCCTCCACCCCGGCGCCCCGGGCAGACAGGGACCGTCCAGGACCGCCTCCCGGTGCGGTCCGCCCCCCCCCTCCAGCGGTTCCGCCGTCCGCCGATCCGGCCCGCACTGGAACGCCCCCCCCGGCCGCGCCGCTCGGCGGAGGGCCGGACACGCCGCCGGAATCGGTTCTGACCCGCTTCCAGCGTGCCTGGCAGACCCTGCTGGGACCGGAGCCGGTCCGCGAGGCCTCCCTCCCGCCGGGGCCCGCCTCAGCCGGTCCCGAAACGCAGCCCGGCGCGGTCACGGCGCGCACGTTGCGGGAACTGCGCCGCCGCCTTGATCTGATCGCCCAGGACCTGCGGCCCAGCGCGGGCCTGGACGTGACCGCCACGCGGCTGCGTGTCCGGCACGGACAGCTGCTCGAAACGCACGCCCGCATCGTCCGTGAGGCCCGTGACCTCGAAGAGCAGCGCGGCCGGCTGCAGGCCCTGAACCTGCTCGCCACGCAGCAGGTGTCGCTGCGCGCCGTGGAGAACGAGATTGAGCGGGCCGTCCGCGCCCTTCAGGAGGCCGTCGACCTCCTGGCGACCGAACTCGTGACCGGTCGCCTGGAAGACAGCCGCGCCCGGCTGGGCGCCGAGGACCGCTACCTGCGTGGATTGAGCCCAAAGGCCGACCGGTCCCTGATCGATCCAGCGGCCAGCCCTGCCCGCCCGCCTACGAACGTCGGTCCGGAGGCGCCGCCGGTCATTCCGCCGCTGCAACCTCCCGCCGGACGGGAGACGCCGGGCACAGACCGCCCGGACAGCGGAGAGGACGGTCTGGTCATTCCCTGGCTCCGTGACTGACCACTGAGGGAGGCGCGCACCTCCCTCAGGTGGGGTCCGTATCCGTGACGCCGGACCGCCTGTGCTGTCCGGTGCCGGGACGCGCCGCCACCTGCCCGGCGACGGTGCTCATGTACCGTGGGTCGGGTTGCAGCCCCACGCGTGTCAATTCCAGTCGGTCGGCGTCCCAGCAGGCGCCGACGGTCGGATCGTCGCTGACCTCGCCGAGTTCGTGGCGTTCGCAGGCCCGTGCCAGCAGGTCCACCTGCGCGTCCGACAGCGGCAGGCGGTCCCGCCACGCCCGCACGAGCGCGGCCGCGCGTGCCCCGTGCCCGAGGTCGTACCACTCGTCGAGCCGCTCGGCGTCATGAAACCACGCGAAGTGACGGGCGACCGCCACGTCCCCGCCGGCCGCCAGGGCCAGCCGTTCCGCGTGCGCCTGCACCCGCTGCCAGTGCGCGGGACCGTGAATGGAGCGCTTCCCCAATCGAAAGTGCCGGATCAGGTCGGCGCGGAGCTGAACGTCAGGCATCCGGCACAGCATAGTGGTCACGGCGCCTGTCCGCCGCCGCAGGTGCGGTGCCGGTCAGGGGAGGACGGGTGTGCCGCGCAGGGTCAGCTGTACGCCGTCCACCGTGAACCGCATGCCCTGCGGCGTGGCGCGGAAGCCCAGGAAGGACCCGGCCGGGAATTCCAGGGCCATCACGCCGTACCGGTCGAACAGCTCTCCGGCGGCCCGCGCGAACTGCGCGACGTCCGCCGCGCCTCGCTGGCCTGCGGTGTCCTGGAATGCCGAGGCGTCCACCCGGTACGCGTCTGCCGCCGCGCGGTGGTCCGCCGCGCCCAGAAACGCGAAGGCGAGGTCCTGGGTCGTGAACACGTCCCGCTCGGTCAGGCCCAGCAGGGCCGTCCGGCCGTGGGCCAGGTCCGGGCGCGGTTCGAGGGCCGTGACGCCGCGCTGCACCATCAGGCGGGTCAGGTCGTCCGTGAAGCCCGACAGGGGAAAGTTGGCCGGGGTGCTGCTGGAGTCGGAACGGGTCATGCCTTCAGGGTAGAGCAGCGGAGCGGGTGAATCCGGTGAGGTCTGCTCTGCCGTCATGCCAGAGCGGTCCCCTGGCGGAACGGGGCCGGTTGCGGGGCGCGGACGGGCTGCTGGACGGGCACACGGGCGCCAGCTACACTTCGGTTAAACGTTTAACAGTGTCGCCCGAGCACCGGAACGATCGGTCCCTGGCGGGCCTCGACGGCAGCTCCCGGGCGCCGCTCGGCTCGCCGGCTCCACCGGCCCCGCCCCCACCTCATCTCCCCGGAGGTCTGTATGATACGGATTCCGTTTGTTTCGCCAACAATCCGGAACTTCACCGGATTGCCAGCTCCACGTCCGGAACCCGTTTTTCTCCTGCTCTGCGGAGCAGCTCTCCGAGTCGCATCCGCTCGGACCCAGCGGGCTTTGCAGCCCATTCAATCGGAGTCCGTGTGATTCTCGTTGCCGGCAGTGCCAACCTGGACTTCATCACCCGTGTCCCCCACCTGCCCCGCCCCGGCGAGACGGTCCTCGGCCGGGCCTTCACCACCGCCCCCGGCGGCAAGGGCGCCAACCAGGCCGTCGCCTGCGCCCGCAGCGGCCACCCCACCCGCTTCTTCGGCGCCCTCGGCAACGATTCCTACGCCGCTCCCCTCCGTGAGTCCCTGCGTGCCAGCGGCGTGCAGGACACCTCCCTGACCCTGGACGCCCCCACCGGCGCGGCGTTCATCACGGTCGCCGACAGCGGCGAGAACGTCATCGCCGTCGCGTCCGGTGCCAACGCCCTCCTGACCCCGCAGCGGGAGCCGGATTTCACGGACGTCACGCACCTGATCCTGCAACTGGAACTGCCGCTGGATACCGTGCAGGCGTACGCACGCTCGGCGCGGGAGCGGGGGGTGACGGTCGTCCTGAACGCCGCGCCCGCGCCCGCCTCGCCCCTTCCGGCGGACCTGCTGGCGGACGTGACGGTGCTGGTCGTGAACGAGGGGGAACTGACCACCCTGGTCGGCGCGGGTGACCGGTCGCAGCAGCTGCGGGCCGCGCAGGCGCTGGGGCCGCAGACGGTGATCGTCACGCTGGGCGGCGAGGGGAGCGCGGCGGTCAGCGGCGATCAGTGGATCGAGGTGGCGGCCCACCCGGTCACGGTGCGGGACACGACAGGAGCGGGGGATACCTTCGTGGGCGTGCTGACCGGGGCGCTCGGCGCAGGCCTGGGTCTGCCACAGGCCATGCGGGATGCGAGTGTCGCGGCCTCGCTGGCCTGCACCGGCGAGGGCGCGCAGCCCAGCATGCCCACCCGCGAGCAGATCGACCGCACCCTGACCGACTGGCCATGAAAAGCGTCCCCAGCGGCCCGCACGCGGGACTGGGGACGACTGGGTGCGCCGATGTTCACGACACGGACGGCATTCCGGCTATTCGGGTTGCGGGTGGCCTCCGTCGAGCGCGTCCCGCCTGTTGGCACGCAGGGAGGAGAGGATCGACAGGCCGATGAACCCCACGCCGATCAGGCCCGTGACCACCTCTGGAATGTGCAGGTCGCGGTTCGTGGAGAGCAGCATGATGACCGCCAGCGCCAGGATGCCGTAGTGCGCGCCGTGTTCCAGGTACCGGTACTCGGCCAGGGTGCCGCGGTGTACCAGGAACAGGGTCAGGGAGCGCACGAACACCGCGCCGATGGCGAGGCCAGCCGCGATGATCACGACGACCTTGGTGATCGCGAACGCGCCGATCACGCCGTCGAGACTGAAGCTGGCGTCCAGCACCTCCAGGTACAGGAAGGCGGACAGGCCGGCCGCGCCGGCCCTGGCGGCCATGTCGTCCGGGTCGAAGAGATTGCCGATGGCGTTCATGATCAGGTACAGCACGACGCCGGTCAGGCCGGCCATCAGCGCCGTGATCTGTTCGGCCGGGGCGACCATGAACCTCGTGGCGAGCATCAGGGCGATGACGGTGACGACCACCTGGATGGTGTCGAGTTTGCCGATCCCGGCGAGGCGGCGCTCGAAGCTGCCGAGCCAGTGCTCGTCCTTCTCGGGGTCCATCAGGTAGTTCAGGGCGACGAGCAGCAGGAACACGCCACCGAAGGCGCTGATGGCCACCTCGGCCTTCTCGAGGTACTCGGCGTACCGGACCGAGTCGTTCAGGGCGAGGCTGGCGACCTCACCGAAACCCAGCCCGGACGTGACGGCGACGATCACGACCGGGAAGATCAGGCGCATGCCGACCACGGCGATCAGGATGCCCCACACCAGGAAGCGGCGCTGCCACACGGCCGACATGTTCTTCAGGACCGAGGCGTTCACGACGGCGTTGTCGAAGCTGAGGCTGACTTCCATCACGCCCAGCACCAGCGCGATGAACAGGTAGTTGAGGGCGGTGCCGATCCCGCCGGTCTGCAGGCCGTACGCGAAGGCCCCGGCCAGTGCGGTGGCCGTGACGATGAAGGCAAATCCGAATTCTTTGTTGATCATGACGTCCTTGTCAGGGTGAACCGGGAGGGCCTCTCAGCCGCCGCCGGTCCCCGTCGGTGCAGGGGCCGTGCAGGCGGCGTGATAGGGAGAGGCGGGCGGGGGGCGATCAGACGTTGACGCCGTAGCTGCGGGCCATCGGCCCCAGGCCGCCGGCGAAGCCCTGCCCGACCGCGCGGAACTTCCATTCGTTGCTGTAGCGGTACAGTTCACCGAAGATCACGGCGGTCTCGGTGCTGAAGTCCTCACCGAGGTCGTAACGGGTGAGTTCGCGGCCGGTGGCCTCGTCCACCACGCGGATGAACGCCCCGCCCACCTGCCCGAAGTTCTGCCGGCGGGCGTCGGCCTCGTCGATGGTCACGCCCACGACGATCCGGGTGATGTCGGCCGGGATGCGGCTCAGGTCGACCTTGATGCTCTCGTCGTCCCCGTCGCCCTCGCCGGTGCGGTTGTCGCCGGTGTGTTCGACGCTGCCGTCCTGACTGCGCAGCTGGTTGTAGAAGATGAAGTCGTGGTCGCCGCGTACGCGGCCGGCGGCGGTCAGCAGGAACGCACTGGCGTCCAGGTCGAACTGCTGTCCGTCGCTGACGCGGGGGTCCCAGCCCAGGCCGATCAGGATGCGGGTCAGGTTGGGGGCTTCTTTGCTCAGGGAGATGTTGCCGCCTTTACTCAGGGACAGTGCCATGGGGTCCTCCAGGGACGGGGAATGAGGCGAGAGGGAAAGACCGGTTCAGAGGCGGCCCGCCCCCGGCCGTTCGGGAGGGAGCGGGCCGGGGGCTCACAGGTGGGGGCGCATGTCGGGCAGGTTGTCGTGGTACGTGCGCCCGGAGCAGGCGGCGCCGATGGCCCTGAACGTCCAGTCGCTGCCGTCGCGTTTGAGGCTGGCCATGATCAGGCCGTTGTGTTCGCCCTGCCCGGCCAGTTCGTAGCGGGCGAGTTCCTTCTCGCCCTGCTCGTTGATCAGGCGGCAGTAGGCGGTCTCGATGCGGTTGAAGCTCTGCCCGCTGTAGTTGTTCACGCTCAGGATGACGGTGGTGACGTTCCGGGCGAGGCGGCTGAGGTGGATAGTGATGGTCTCGTCGTCGCCGTCCCCGTCACCGGTGCGGTTGTCGCCGCTGTGGCGGACGCTGCCGTCCTTGCTCTGCAGCTGCCGGAACCACACGGTGTCGACCAGCTGCCCGGCCGCGTCGAACATCAGGGCGTTGGCGTCGAGATCGACCGCCTCGCGGCCCGCGCCGAAACCGAGGAAGCCTTTCTTCCGGATGCCGTCCCAGCCGACGCCCATGCGGACGGTCGACAGGGTCGAGCCGCTGGTCTTGGTGAGGCTGATCTGCTGGCCTTTTTGCAAACTCAGTGCCATGTCGCGCTCCTTGAGGAGAAAGAGAGAGGGAAAGGGCGAACGGGGGGACCGTGGCGCTGCGCCGTTACTTGCTGCCGGCCACCCAGCGGAACCCGAAGCCGTAGTGCTCGTCGCAGTGCTGCGCTCCCAGGAAGTAACGTTCCTCCTTGGTGACCTTGATCTCCCCGCCGACGTTCTCGATCAGGGCGATGGCGCAGAACGTCCGCTGGATGTCGGGGTTGCTCAGGTGCATGGCGATCTCGTTACCCTGCGGGTCGCGCAGCGACAGCCGCGCCCCCACCTGCGTGAAGTCGTTCGTGCCCTCGTAGATGCACGCGAACACCAGCACGGTGTGAATCAGGTCCGGGCGGAAGATGGTGAGGTTCTCGCCGTCGAGGGCCGCGCCGGTCCGGTCGTCCTTGTCGAGCAGGATGTGCGGCAGCAGCCGCTCGGACCCGAAGCTGTTCCCGAGGGCCTGGATCACGCCGCGCTGTCCGTCGTTCATCACGAACATGCACCCCAGGTCCAGATCGGCGGCGGCGCCGCGCCCGAACAGTCCGCCCCGGCGGCCCCCGCGGTCCCAGTTGAGGTTCACGCGGATCGGTTCGGCCTGCCCGGATTTCTTCAGGGAGATGCGGGTACTTTCCCCCTTCTTGTCCAGCGTGATCTTCTTCAGGTTGATGGGGGGCGGGGCCGCGGGCGTGGGGGCCGGCGCGGGCCGCGGGGGCGCGGGGGGCGCCGCACGGGACGGCGCGGGCCGGTCGGCCACCTCGCCGCCGTAATGCCGCACGAGGGCGTCCAGGCCGCCACTGAAGCCCTGTCCGACCGCCCCGACCCGCCAGACATCCTTGTGGTACACGTCGAGCAGCATCACGGCCCGCTCCTGCTGGAAGTCCCGGCCGGTCACGCGGTACGCCGCGACCGGCTGCCCGCCGGCCGACAGGGTGATCTCGGCGTGATCGATCTGCCCGAACGTTCCGGCGTCCACCGACGCCGTCAGGCTCAGGCGGCGGACGGTCGCGGGCAGGCGGGACAGGTCGATGGTGAACACCTTCTCCCCGCGCGGACCGCCCTGCATCTGCACGGCTCCCTCCGGCGTGGCCGTCTGGTTGAAGAACACCAGGTAGCGGTCGTCACTGAGCTTCCCGGCGGCGTCCAGCCCGAACAGGCTCAGGTCGTACTCGCTGGCCGGCCCGGTCACGCGCGCCGAGAGGGTCAGGTGGGTGGAGGGCGTCAGTTGGCCCAGGGGAATTTTCTGCCCGGTCTGGAAGGTCACCATGAGCGGTCAGAATCCGGAACGAACGGCTGTGACATGCGAACTCCTCGGAAAGAGACGGAACAACGGCGTTCCACGGCGCGGGAACGGACGGACGATCCGCATGCTAGGCGTCCCGGCCACGCCGCGCTGCCAAGGTTGCGTGCGGCGGGCCCGCCCCCGGTGGGGGAGTGTCTGCCCACGGGTGGCGCCGCGCCCAGCCGGGATTCCGCGTGGCAGGCGGAACCCCGGGCGGGCGCGGACGTCCGGACCGGGCGTGGCGTGCGGGTCAGCGCGGCCGGCCGCGGGTCCAGTGCTGCACGGTGCCGACCACGCCGCGCCGGAAGAACAGCACGACCAGCACGAAGACCAGTCCGGTCACGATGCCGACCGGGAGGTTGGCGGTCGTCAGGATGTCCCGCAGCAGCAGGACCAGGCCGGCGCCGATGACTGGCCCGAACAGCGTGCCGGTCCCGCCGAGCAGGGTCATCATCACGACCTCGCCGGAGGTGCGCCAGTTCACGACTTCCAGGCTGACCACGCCGTGCCCGAAGGTGTACAGGCTGCCCGCCAGTCCGGCCAGGGCGGCGCTGATCAGGAAGGCGGTGAACTTGAACCGCAGCGGGTTGTACCCCACGCTCTGCGCGCGCGGTTCGTTGTCCCGGACGGCCTGCTGCGCCTGCCCGAAGGGGCTGCGAACGGCGCGGTACGCGAGCAGGAACCCCACGGCGAAGACCGCCAGGCTGAAGTAGTAGCGGGTGACGGCGTCACTGAAGTCCAGGCCGAGCAGGTCGGGCCGCGCGAACCCCTGCAGGCCGTTCTCGCCGCCGGTCACGTCCGTCCACTGCTGCGCGAGGAAGGACAGCATCTGCGCGAAGGCCAGCGTGATCATGCTGAAGTAGATGCCGGCCGAGCGGACGCTCAGGAAACCGATGGGGACGGCCAGGACAAGCGCGCTGAGCGTCCCGCCGAGCAGCGCGGCCGGGACGCCCTGCCCGTGCGAGAGCAGGTAGGCGGTCACGTACGCGCTCGTGCCCCAGAAGGCGGCGTGCCCGAAGCTGAGCAGCCCACTGAAGCCGAACAGCAGGTCGAAGGCCACGGCGAACAGGCCCCACGCGAGAATGTCCAGCGCCAGGACCGGGTAGATCAGGCGCGGCAGGACCAGCAGCAGCAGGCCCAGCCCGGCCAGCCACGCGGCGCGGCGGAGCCGCTCCCGGTCGGTGCGGGCGGGCTTGAAGGGCAGGGCCGTCACCGGGCACCTTCAGGCAGGCCGAACAGCCCGCTGGGCCGGAACAGCAGCACCAGCGCCATCAGGATGAACACCAGGGTGTTCGCGATGGGCGGGTACACCGCCGCTCCCACGGCCGCCAGGACGCCCACCGCGAAGCCGGTCACGACGCTGCCCAGGATGCTGCCCATCCCGCCGATCACGACCACCGCGAAGGTCGTGATGATCAGTTCGGCGCCCATGTACGGCTCAACCGAGTAGATCGGCGCGGCGAGCACGCCGGCCAGTCCGGCCAGGGCGACGCCCACCCCGAACACGCCGGTCACCCAGCGGCCCACGTCGATCCCGAACGCGCGCGTGACGGTGGGATTCTCGGTGCTGGCGCGGATGACGCTGCCCACGCGGGTCTTCTCGATCACGAACCAGGTGAGCAGGCAGACCGCCAGCGACAGGGCGATCACGAACAGGCGGTACTTCGGGAACACCACGAAGCCCAGGTTCACGACGCCAGTCAGCGCGGCCGGGGTGGTGTAGGGCGCGCTGGACACCTCGAACCGGCCCAGCATGACCTGCTTGACGAGGTCCTGGGTGAGCAGGGTCAGGCCGAAGGTGAGCAGCAGGTTGTAGCTGGGGTCCAGGCCGTACAGCCGTGACAGCAGCCCGCGTTCCAGGAGCATGCCGAGGGCGCCGACCAGCAGCGGCGCCAGGATCAGGGCCGGCCAGAATCCCAGGCCCGCCACCTGCCCGAGCGCGAAGGCGGCGAACGCGCCCAGCATGTACAGCGCGCCGTGCATGAAGTTCACGATGCGTAGCATCCCGAAGATCACGGCCAGCCCCAGGGACAGCAGGGCGTAGAAGGCGCCGTTCACCAGGCCGTTGAACACCTGGATCAGCAGCAGCTGCGTGTTCATCGCCGCCTCCGGGTGGGTGGGCGGGTGTTCAGAAGCGGCACTTGCTTTCCGCCAGGGGCATGAACGCCTTGGCTGCCGGGATGGTCGCCAGGCGCGTGTAGATGTCGCCGGCCTCCTTCGACTCGGCCCTGCTCTTGACCATCACGGTGTGGACGTCCAGCAGCACGCGGTGGTCCTGCGCGCGGATGGTGGCGTGACGGGCGAAGAAATCGTCGAAGGAGTGCCCCTCGAGCGCCCTGACGACCGCGTCGGAGTTGTCGGTCTTGGCGCGCGCCACGGCCTGCAGGTAGGTCATGGTGGCCGAGTACACCCCGGCCTGCGCCCAGGTGGGTTTCTTGCCGAAGGCCTTCTCGAACCGCGCGGCCCACTGGCGTGAGCGCGCGTCGTAGTTCCAGAACCACGGCACGGTGGCGATGGCCCCCGCGAAGGCGTCCTGGCCGAGGGCCGCGACGTCGGTCTCGAACAGCAGGCCGATGCCCAGGCCGATGCCCTGTTTCTTCAGGCCGAACTCGTTGTACTGCTTGACCACGTTCACGAGGTCGTTGCCGGCCTGCATGGTTCCGAAGATCTTGGGCCGGAGGCTCTGGGCCTTGAGCAGGTACGACGAGAAGTCCGTGTTCGGGAAGGGCGTGGCGTCACTGGGCGTCACGAGTTTCCCGCCGTTCTCCTGCACGGCGGCCGTCATCTGCCGGTTCAGGTCCTGACCGAAGGCGTAGTTGGGGTAGATGATGTACCAGGCGTTGCCGCCGCGCTTGGTGACGGCGGTGCCGGTGCCGTTGGCGAGCATGTAGTTGTCGTAGGCGTAGTGGAAGGTGTACCTGTTGCACTTCTCGTTGGTCAGGGCGGTCGTGGCGCCGGTCACGACCATGGCGACGACCTTCTTGGTCTTGGCGACCTCCACGGCGGCCAGCGCGGCGCTGGAGGTCGGCATGTCGACGAGCATGTCCACGTTCGAGCGGTCGATCATCTCGGCGGCCTTGTTGCCGGCCACGTCGGCCTTGTTCTGGTGGTCCACGCCGATCACCGAGACCTTGCCGGCGTAGGCCTTGTTTGCCTTCATGAAGTCCTCGGCGGCCATCTGCGCGGCCTTCACCGAGCCCTGCCCGGCCAGTTCGGAGTACACGCCGGACAGGTCGGTCAGCACGCCGACCTTCAGGGTGCCGTCGGACAGGGTCTGGGCCAGACCCGCGCTCAGGGTGCCCAGGGCGGCGGTGGCGAGCAGGGCGGTCAGCTTGGTCTTGTTCATGGGTGGTACCTCCGGCAGTGGGAAGAGGGGGGAGGGGCGAAAGAGGGGGTGGTCAGACGCTCAGGTACTTGAGGAGGTCGCCGTGGCGCGCCCCGACCTCGTCGCGGGCGACCTCGTCCACGACCTGTCCGTCCACGAACACGTAATGCCGGTCCGCGAGGCGCGACGCGAAGCGCAGGTTCTGCTCGACCAGCAGCACGGCCATGCCGTCGGCCCGCAGCGACTCGATGATGTCCCCGATGCGCCGCACGATCACGGGCGCGAGGCCCTCGCTGGGCTCGTCGAGCAGCAGCAGGCGCGGTCCGGCCCGCAGGACCCGCACCATGGCCAGCATCTGCTGCTCCCCGCCCGAGAGCTTGCTGCCCGGGTGATGCCCGCGCTCCCGCAGGACCGGGAAGGCCTCCAGGGCGCGTTCCAGACTCCAGCCGCCGGGCCGCGCGGGTGGCAGTTCGAGGTTCTCCCGGACGGTCAGGGTGCTCATGACCGCGCGTTCCTCCGGCACCCACGCCAGGCCGCGCGCCGCGACCCGGTGGCTGGGCAGCCGCGTGATGTCCTGCCCGGCGAACCGGATCTGGCCGGTGCGGCTGCGCAGCACTCCCATCACGCTCTTGAGGGTGGTGGTCTTCCCGGCCCCGTTCCGGCCGATCAGGCTGACGACCTCGCCCGGCTGCACGTGCAGGTTCACGCCGCGCAGCACGTGACTCTGCCCGTAGTAGGCGTCGAGGTTGCGCACGTCCAGCAGCGGGGCGGGCGTGCTCACGCGGCCCCTCCCTCGCCGGGCTCGTCGCCCAGGTACGCCTCGATGACGCGCGGATCGAGCCGTACGTCGTCGTAGCGGCCGCTCGCGAGTACCGACCCGTACTGCAGGACCGTGATGCGGTCGGCGAGTTCCGCCACGACACTCATGTTGTGTTCCACGAGCACCACCGTCCGTCCGCGCGCCACCTGCCGCACGAGCGCCGCGACCCGCGCGATCCCCTCGGACCCCATGCCGGAGGTCGGTTCGTCCAGCAGCAGCACGCGCGGCTCCTGCGACATGGAAATCCCGATCTCCAGCTGCCGTTTCTCCCCGTGACTCAGTTCCGACGCGGCCCGGCCGGCGAAGTCGCTCAGGCCGACCGCCTGCAGGATCTCGTCTGCCCGGTCCCGCAGCCCCTCCAGGCGCGAGAGCGGCGTCCAGAAGCGGTGCGGGAGCGGCGTGCCCGCCTGCAACGCCACCACGACGTTCTCCCTTACCGTCAGGGTGGGAAACACCGAGCTGATCTGAAAGGACCGTGACAGCCCGCGCCGGACGATCTCGTGCGGCGCGAGGGCGTCGATGCGCTGCCCGAACAGCGTCACCTCGCCCGCCGTGGGTTTCAGGAACCCGGACAGCAGGTTGAACAGCGTGGTCTTCCCGGCTCCGTTCGGGCCGATGATGGCGTGAATCTCACCCTCCTGAATCTGCAGGTTCACGTCGTTCGTGGCGCGGAACCCGCGGAACTCCTTGACCAGTCCGCGCGCCTCGAGCGCCGGGGCGGCGCCCATCAAGCGCCCCGCCAGCAGGCCGCCCGCAGCCCGCCGGGCCGCGCCGTTTCGAGGGTCGCTTTGTCTGGAGTGAAGGACCGGGGAAGCCCGTGAACCGGAGTTCGTGTGAATCTGCTCGGGCTGAACGGTCGTCCGGACCGTTCAGCCGGAATCCGTCGCATGGAACGCATCTGCCTCCTTTGGCACGGGCCGCTGCGGCGTGAACCGGGACGGTGCCGGCGGGCCGCAGTGCTGGGTTGTCGTCTGCCCGGCAGCCTAGGGCGCACCCGTCACAGGCGCGTTACACCCGGCCGCGCCACGGGAACGGCGCGGCGCTAGGGCGTGACGAAGGCGAGGTAGAGCCGCGCGACGAAGGCGGGTTCCGTCAGCGCGCCGCCCAGCAGTTCCTCGGCGCGGCGCAGGCGGTAGCGCAGGGTATTCACATGCACGTTCAGGCTCCGGGCGAGGTCGTTCAGGGATCCCCGGTGCGTCAGGTACGCGCGCAGCGTGTCGGCCAGTTTCCCTTCCGGGTCCCCGGCGTGCAGGCGGGCCTGCCAGTCGGCGGCGTGCGCGGCCCGCTCGGGGCTGTTCAGCAGGGGCCGCAGCGGGTCGGTCTGCGTGAAGGTCGCGGCCCCGCGTGCGGGGGCGAGCGTGAGGGCCTGCGCCGCCTCGCGCAGCGCGTCCGGCGCGGCCACGGCCCCCGCGTGCGCCCGGCTGACACCCAGCCGGAAGGGCGCGGTGGTGGCGTTCAGCAGCGCCTCGTGCAGTCCGGCCGCACTGACCGGGTCGGCAGCGGGCCACAGCCACACGCTCATGTCATGGTCGCCCTGGGCGCGCACGGCGGTCAGGCAGGTCAGGCCCCGGCGGTAGAAGAAGCCCTCGCCGACGCTGCACAGCACGTCCAGCTGCGCGGTGCGGGCCTCGCGGGTGCGGGCGGAACGGGGCGGCGGGCCGTCCAGGCGCAGCGCGGCCACCGTGAATCCCTCGCCGGGCGGCAGTTGCGTCGCGTCCCCCGCGAGGAGCGCCTCGAACTGCCGTTCTCCCACCCGTCGCCGCGCCGCCCCGGCTGCCGCCGCCTGCAGCCGCGCGAGGCGCAGCAGTTCCGCGATCAGCGCCGCCAGATCCGCCCAGCCGGGCGCGGCCCGCAGCTGCAGGGTGCCGACCGGGCGGCGCTCGAACGCCAGGGGCACCTCGGTCAGTTCCGCGCCGTCCGGGGCGTGCCCGGCGTGCGCGACGACGTCCCCCCAGCTTGCCCGCACGGTCACCTCACCGCCGGTGACGCCCGCCAGCCAGCGGGCCAGGGGCACCTCCGGTTGCGGGTGGTTCAGGGCGCGCTGCGCACCGTCCAGCAGGGCGCGCAGGCCCGGCAGGTGCGGCTGCAGGAGGTTCGCCTGCCGCCGCGCGAACGCGGCGCGGACGTCCGCTGCCGGGATGTCGGGCAGCGCCCGCACGGCGGCTTCCGCGTCCCCGATCCGCTCATCACCGGCAGTGGGGGAGAGGCCCAGCGCCTCCCGCACTGCCGCGAGCGTCACCGTCATGCCGACCACCTGGGGCTGTGCATTGTCGGATCATACAAAAGCCTTTGTGATTTCTGTGCATCACGCCGTTGAGCCCCCGCCTGCGCGGGCCTACGCTGCGGGGAAGCACACCACACGTTCCGGGCGCATCCCGACGCGCCCCTCTCTGGAGGGTTCATGACCGTCACGACTCCGTCCCCACTGGACGCCCTGCACGACCGCCTGCGCGAGCCGCTGCGCCACTTCATCGCTGGCGAGTGGGTGAGCGCGCAGTCCGGCGACACCTTCGACTTCCACGCGCCCAGCGACAACCGCCTGCTGGGCCGGGCCGCCAGTGGCGACGCCCGCGACATCGACCGCGCCGCGCAGGCCGCGCACGCCGCCTTCCCCGCCTGGAAGGCCCTGAGCGGCAAGAAACGCCGCGCGCTGCTGTACCGCGTCGCCGACCTCATCGAGGCCCGCGCGCACGACATCGCCGTGGCCGAGAGCACCGACACCGGGCAGCCCATCCGCTTCATGAAGAGTGCCGCCGTGCGCGCCGCCGAGAACTTCCGCTTCTTCGCCGACCGCGCCGAGGGCGCCCAGGACGGCCTGAGCCTCCCCACCGATGGCTTCCTGAACTACACCGTCCGCCAGCCCATCGGGCCGGTCGGCGTGATCACGCCCTGGAACACGCCGTTCATGCTGAGTTCCTGGAAGATCGCGCCCGCCCTGGCTGCCGGGTGCACCGTCGTGCACAAGCCCGCCGAGTGGAGCCCCGTGACCGCCACGATCCTCGCGGAGATCATGCACGAGGCGGGCATTCCCGCCGGGGTGGTGAACCTCGTGCACGGCTTCGGCGAGACCGCCGGGAAGGCCCTGACCGAGCACCCGCTGATCCGCGCCATCGCGTTCATCGGCGAGAGCCGCACCGGCAGCCTGATCCAGAAGCAGGGCGCCGACACCCTCAAGCGCGTGCACCTCGAACTGGGCGGGAAGAACCCGGTCGTGGTGTTCGACGATGCCGACCTGGACAGGGCGCTGGACGCCGCGATCTTCATGATCTACTCCCTGAACGGGCAGCGCTGCACGAGTTCCAGCCGCCTGCTCGTCCAGCGCGGCGTGCATGACGGGTTCGTCGAGGGGCTCGCGGCGCGCGTGGCGAACATCCGCGTCGGCGATCCCCTCGACCCCGCCACCGAGGTCGGCCCGCTGATCCACCCAGCGCAGCTGGCGAAGGTCTGCTCGTACTTCGACGCGGCCCGCGCGGACGGCGCGACCATCCGGGTGGGCGGCGAACGCCTCGGCGACACCGGCAACTACGTGCGCCCCACCCTCTTCACGGACGCCCGCAACGACATGCGCATCGCGCAGGAGGAGATCTTCGGCCCGGTGCTGACGGTCATCCCCTTCGACACGGACGGGGACGCCCTGCGCCTCGCCAACGACGTGCCGTACGGCCTCGCGGCGTACCTGTGGACGAACGACCTGACCCGCGCGCACACCTTCGCGCACGGCCTGGATAGCGGCATGATCTGGGTGAACAGCGAGAACGTCCGCCACCTGCCCACCCCCTTCGGCGGCATGAAGGCCAGCGGCATCGGCCGCGACGGCGGCGACTACTCCTTCGACTTCTACATGGAAACGAAGAACGTCGCCATCAACCTCAGTGGCCACCGCGCCCAGCAGCTCGGGATGCCGGGCACGCCCCAGAACAAGGAGAATTGAGATGGCCCGCACCGGACAGCAGTTCCTCGACCGCCTGCGCCTGAACCCGCCCAACCTGTACATCGACGGGCAGCGGGTGGAGGACGCCACCACCCACCCCGCCACGCGCAACATCGCCCATTCGCTGGCCGGGCTGTACGACCTGCAGCACGACCCGCGCTACCGCGACGTCCTGACCTTCGAGGAGGACGGCGAGCGGCACGCGACCGCGTTCATGGTGCCCCGCACGAAGGACGACCTGCGCCGGATCGGCGAGGCGCACCGCCTGCGCGCGAACTACTCGCTGGGCACGCTGGGCCGCGCGCCGGACTACATGAACACGAACGTCATGGCCGCCGGAATGGCGAGCGCGTACTTCGACCAGGGCGAGTCCAGCGGCGAGCCGGGGTCGGGCCGGAACTTCAGTGAGAACATGCGCCGTTACTTCGAGTACGTGCGCGACCACGACCTGTGCCTCACGCATGCCCTGACGAACCCGCAGGTGAACCGCGGCAAGCAGGCGTCCGAACTGCCCGACCCGTACATCGCCATGGGCATCGTCGAGGAAACCGAGGCCGGTGTGATCGTGCGCGGCGCGCGGATGCTCGCCACCCTCCCCATCGCGGACGAGATCCTGATCTTCCCGTCCACCGTCATCAAGGAAAACGGCGACCGTAGCCGCTACGCCATCGGCTTCGGGCTGCCCACGAACACGCCGGGCCTGTACTTCCAGTGCCGTGAGCCCTTCGACCTGGGCCGCGACGTGGAAGACCACCCGCTGTCGAGCCGCTTCGACGAGCAGGACGCGTTCGTGATCTTCGACGACGTGCTCGTGCCGTGGGAGCGGGTGTTCCTGATGTACGACATGACCCTCGCCAACCAGGCCTACGCCAAAACGGACGCCGTGCTGCACATGGCGTACCAGGTCGTGAACCAGAAGGTCAGCAAGACCGAGGCGTTCCTGGGCCTCGCGCAGAGCATCGTGGACACCGTCGGCAGCGGGGGGTTCCAGCACGTGCAGAGCAAGGTCAGCGAGATCATCGTGACCCTGGAGATCATGAAGGCCCTGCAGGTGGCCGCCGTGGAAGGCGCTCAGCTCAACGCGTACGGCGTCATGACGCCCGCGCGCGGCCCGCTGGACGCCGCGCGGAACTACTACCCGGCGATCTACCCGCGCCTGAACGAGATCATCCAGCTTCTCGGCGCGTCCGGGATCATCATGATGCCCGGCAAGGCCGACCGCGAGGGGCCGCTGGGGGCGTTCATCGAGAAGCACCTGCAGGCCACCAACGCCAGCGCCGGGGAGAGGCTGAAACTCTTCCGCCTCGCGTGGGACCTGACCCTGAGCAGCTTCGGTGCGCGGCAGAACCTGTACGAGAAGCACTTCTTCGGCGACCCCATCCGCATGCACAGCGCCCTGTACGAGGTGTACGACAAGAAACCGTACGTGCAGCGCATCCGCGAGTTCATCCACCAGACCGATCCTGTGGCGGCGGACTGAGATGACTATTCCGAACATCATCCGCATCGCGCACGGCATCTTCTATGTCACGGACCTCGCCGCCTCCCGCCACTTCTACGTGGACCTGCTCGGCCTGAACGTCCTGCACGAGACCGAGGGAGCCCTGTACCTGCGCGCCAACGAGGACCGCGAGTGGACCCTGAAACTCGAACTCGCGCCCGAGGCCGGCGTGAAACACCTCGCGTACCGCGTGGGCACCGACGCCGACCTGGACGCCCTCACCGCCTTCCTGGACGCGCAGGGCATCCCCTGGCGCTGGGAGACCGAACTGGACCGCCCGCGCCTGCTGCGCTTCCAGGATCCGTACGGCGTGCCCGTCGCGTTCTACGCGCAGTCCGTCAAGCACCCCTGGCTGCTGCAGGACTACCACCTGCACCGCGGTGCGGGCCTGCAACGCATCGACCACATCAACGTCATGACGCCCGACGTGGAGGGCGTGATGCGCTGGTACATGGACCACCTGGGCTTCCGCCTCAGCGAGTACACCGAGGACGACCACGGGCGCATCTGGGCCGCGTGGATCCAGCGGCGCGGCAGCGTCCACGACCTCGCCCTGACGAACGGCGCAGGGCCGAGACTGCATCACTTCGCCTACTGGATGCCGGACATGGGGAGCATCATCCGCACCTGCGACATCCTCGCGGGCGCCCGCATGCCCGAACACATCGAACGCGGCCCCGGCCGCCACGGCGTCAGCAACGCCTTCTTCCTGTACATCCGCGACCCCGACGGCCACCGCATCGAGCTGTACACCAGCGACTACCTGACCGTCGACCCGGACTTCGAACCGATCCGCTGGCACCTCGACGACCCGCGCCGCCAGACCCTCTGGGGCGCCAAGACACCCAGAAGCTGGTTCGAGGAAGGCTCCCTGCTCGAAGCCTACGAGGGCGGCTGGGTGCAACCCCGCGAGAGCGACCTCAAGGGCCTGCCCGTCCACGTGATTTAAGTTGAATGGGAATAACCCCTCCGCCCCCTGAAGGGGGCACCTCCCCTCGAAGGGGAGGCTAAAAAACTCTCCTGCGCGGTTTGGCTCCCCTCTAAGGGGAGCTGGCCGCGCAGCGGACGGAGGGGTCCGCCCGCGACTCCGTTCCCTACCGAGGTTTCCAATGAAAACAGCGAATTTTATGGCCCGTGGCCGTCAGCACCGTGGCGTGCTGCGAGATGGCATGCTGATCGACGCGGCGGGTGAGGCGCACCACCCGGAGGAGGTGCAGTTCCTGCTGCCCGTGAATCCCGGCAAGGTGATCGCGCTGGCGCTGAACTACGCGGATCACAACGCCGAACTGGGCTTCAAGACGCCGGAGGAACCGGTGATGTTCCTCAAACCGAACACCAGCCTGCTGCCGCATGGCGGCACGGTGGAGTACCCGCGTGGGGCGCAGTTCATGCACTACGAGGTGGAGCTGGGCATCGTGATCGGCCAGGACGCGCGGCGCGTGAAGGCGAAGGACGCCGAAGACTACATCGGTGGGTACACCATTGCGAACGATCTGGTGGTGCGGGATTACGTGAGCAACTACTACCGCCCGCCCATGCGCGCCAAGGGCTGGGACACCTTCGGGCCGCTGGGGCCGTACCTCGTGTCGGCGGACGAGGTGCCGGATCCGTACAACCTGGGCCTGCGCGCCTTCGTGAACGGCGAGCTGCGCCAGGAGGGCAACACGCGCGACATGATCCTGCGCGGCCCGGAGCTGATCGAGTTCATGAGCCGCTTCATGACCCTGCAGGCGGGCGACGTGATCCTGACCGGCACGCCCAAAGGCGTGTCGCACGTGAAGCCGGGGGACGTGATGCGCCTGGAGATCGACGGGCTGGGCGCGCTGGAGAACGACGTGCAGTGGGAGTCCGAGGATGCCGAGCCGCTGATCGCGCAGGAAGGGCAGCGGATCTGATGCCGCACCTGACCGTGGAGTACACCGACAACCTGACGGCGCCGCGCGTGCCGGAGCTGCTGCGCGCCCTGAACGGGGTGCTGCTGGCCCGTCCGGACGTGTACCCGCCGGGCGGCATCCGCGCGCGCGCGCACCGCCTGACGGAGTACGTGGTGGCGGAGGGCGCGCACGACGACGCGTTCGTGCACGTGACGCTGAAGATCGCCGCCGGGCGCAGCGAGGCCGTGAAGGCCGAGACGGGCGCGGCGCTGTTCGAGGTACTCATGAGCCACTTTGCCAGCGATTTCGAGGCCCGGTCTCTGGCCCTGTCGCTGGAGATCGCGGAATTCAGCGAGGCGGGGACCTTCAAGCACAACAACATCCACGCCCGCTACCGCCAGGTGACGTCGTGAGTGGCCTGTCGGACGCGCAGGTGCAGGACGCCGCGCGCCGCCTGCACGCCGCCGAGCAGTCCCGCACGCCCATGCGGCAGCTGTCCGGTCAGTACCCCGGCCTGACCATCGCGGACGCGTACCGCGTGCAGGACGCCTGGGTGAGTCACAAGCTCACGCAGGGCCGCCGCGTGATCGGGCACAAGATCGGCCTGACGTCGCGCGCCATGCAGCAGGCCGTGAACATCGACGAGCCCGACTACGGCACCCTGCTGGACGACATGGTGTTCAGCGAGCTGCAGCCCATCCCGTCGGGGCGTTTCATCGTGCCGCGCGTGGAGGTGGAACTGGCGTTCATCCTCGGCCGGGACCTGCGCGGGCCGAACGTGACCGTCATGGACGTGCTCGACGCCACGCGCTGGGTGGTCCCGGCCGCGGAGATCATCGACGCGCGCATCGAACGCGTGGACCGCGAGACCGGCGCGACCCGGAAAGTCACGGACACCATCAGCGACAACGCCGCGAACGCCGGGATCGTGCTCGGCGGGCGGCCCGTGCGGCCCACCGACGTGGACCTGCGCTGGGTGGGCGCGCTGCTGTTCCGCAACGGCGTGATGGAGGAGACCGGCGTGGCGGCCGGCGTGCTGAACCACCCGGCCGAGGGCGTGGCGTGGCTCGCCAACCGCCTCGCCCCGCACGGCGTGACGCTGCGGGCGGGGGAGACGGTACTGGCCGGGTCGTTCGTGCGCCCGGTGGACGCCGCGCCCGGTGACCTGTTCCACGCGGACTACGGCCCGCTGGGCAGCGTGACCCTGAGGTTCGCGCGGTGAGCGCCCCGGACCTGCACAACCCCCTGAAGGCCGCCCTGGCGCGCGGGGAGTTCCAGCTGGGCCTGTGGCTGGCCCTGGCCGACCCCTACAGCGCCGAGATCATCGCCGGGGCGGGCTTCGACTGGCTGCTGATCGACGGGGAGCACGCCCCGAACGACGTGCGCAGCACCCTGAGCGTGCTCCAGGCCATGGCGGCGTACCCGGTGACGCCCATAGTACGGCCCCCCATCGGGCAGACGCACCTGATCAAGCAGTACCTCGACCTGGGCGTGCAGACCCTGCTCGTCCCCATGGTCGAGAGTGGCGCGCAGGCGAGCGAGCTGGTCGCCGCGACCCGCTACCCGCCGCGCGGCGTGCGGGGCGTGGGTAGCGCGATCGCCCGCGCCTCGCGCTGGAACGCCGTGCCCGACTACCTGCACCGCGCCGACGATCAGGTGTGCCTGCTCGTGCAGGTCGAGAGTGCCGCCGGACTGGCCGCGCTGGACGACATCCTGGCCGTCGAGGGCGTGGACGGCGTGTTCATCGGCCCTGCCGACCTGAGCGCCAGCCTGGGCCACCTGGGCAACCCCGCGCATCCGGACGTGCAGGGCGCGATTCTGGACGCGGTGACCCGCACCCGCGCGGCGGGGAAGGCAGCAGGCATCCTCTGCACCGAGGCCCAGGTGCCGCACTACCGCGCGGCGGGCTGCACGTTCATCGCAGCGGGCGTGGACACCACCCTGCTCGCCCGCGCGGCCCGCGACCTCGCCGGGCGATTCCAGACGGACACTGGCCAGGACGTGTACTGACCGCGACCTGTGGCAGAAGGGAGGGGAGGAGTGACCCGAATCGGCCCTCCTCCCCTCCCTGATCCGCCGTGGTCAGAGTCCGGGTTTGCTGCGGCGGACGTTGTAGCTCTGGCTGGTGGCACGTTTGCGGGCCAGGCGTTCGTCGGTGGCGAAGTCCTGGTCGAGGCTCAGGAGTTCATCCACGTCGCTCTGCAGCCCGTCGATGTGCAGGGCGCTCAGGCGTTGGCTCTCGCGGGTCAGGGCGGCGCGGGACATGTGGAGGTCCCCGGCGGCGGCGTACGCGACGGCCTGTTCGCGCACGCGGGCGGCGCGCAGGCGTTCGGCGGCCAGGGCGACGCGGGGATCGTCGGGCAGCGCGGCGTACGCATCGGCGTTCAGGACCGGGAGGGTCAGCTGCGCGCGCAGGGTCTGCCGGACGCCCTGCCGGTCGTTCCAGGCGAGGCGCACGCGGGCCACACCGGTCGCGGGCGCCTCGCCCTGCGCGGGGACGTGCAGGGTCAGGACCACTTCGATCGGCTGCCCGGCCTTCAGGTTCGGGAGTTGCCAGCGGCCGTACGAATTGCGGGGCAGGTCGTTCAGCACGTCGCAGCGCAGGCTGCCGAGCGCCGGGTTGGGTTCGATGCCCAGGCTGACGGTCTGCCCGGTGGTGCGGGTCAGGCCCTGCAACTCGGCGCTGAAGAACGCGGGGAGGCCTTCCTCATTCTCGATGTGTTCGTAGTTGCCGTCCCCGGCGTCGGCCATGGCCTGTAGCAGCGTCTCGTCGTAGTGGTGGCCCAGGCCGACGGTGCTGGTGCTGACGCCGCGCGCGGTGAGGCCCCGGACGTGCTGCGCGATCACGTCGGTGCGGGTCTCGCCGGCGTTGGCCTGCCCGTCGCTGAGGATCAGGACGCGGTTGAGGGCCTGCGGGTCGAGGTGCTGCGCGGTCAGCATGGCGCCCTCCAGCCAGCCGCCGTACAGGTTGGTGCTGCCCCGGTCCGTGACGCGTTCCACGGCGCGGCACAGCGTCTCGGGGTCCGTGACGTGCTGCGGCGCGATCACGGTGTCGATGGAGTCGTCGAACGCGACGACGCTGACGCGGTCGTGGGGTTGCATCAGGCGGATGGCGGCCTGCGCGGCGCGGCGGGCCATCTCGATGGGCTGGCCGCTCATGGAGCCGCTGCGGTCGATCACGAACGACAGGTTCAGCGGGGGGCGCGTGCCGTTGCCGGTGGGGACCGGGGCCGGGTGGACGCGCAGCAGGACGGTCAGTTCGCTGTCCTGCCCGGCGGGGAGGGCGGCGCGCAGGGGCAGCAGTTCGAGGGTGGGCATCTGGGACAGAGGGGTGGGCATGGCGGGCTCCTGTGGTGCGCAGAGGGGTGGACCGGCCGGTCAGGGTCGGGTGGTGGATCGGACTGGGTGGAACTGAATCCAGTCTGACTCTGACAACCATAATTGTCAACAGTCTGGACTGATTACGTTCCGCTTCCTGTTCCCGACCTCAGTGTCACCCGCCTACGCGTCATCCCCTGACGCGCCGCGCTGCCGCTCCTGCACGTCACGCAGTGACTCGCGCACCTCGCCCAGCAACTCCTCCCACGCCGCCTCATCACGCGGCCAGCGGAACTGCTCTCCCACCAGCACCTCCAGCCCACGGCGCACCAGCACCTGCGACCGCACCTGCACCGAACGACTCACCCGCTGCGCCGGCACCGCCCGCAACGTCAGTTCACGCGGCTGCATTCCCATGCTCTCGCCCGCCATGTCAGCCCGCAACCCCCGGAGGTAATCCAGCGCCGACACGCCCTGCACGGCGGACGAGGGAGGCCCCGACACCACCGCCTCATGCGGCGTCGCCTCCGTTCCCCACTGCGCCAGCCGCTCCAGGTCCGCCTCCGACCGCCCCGACAGCGTGCCGAACAGCACCTTTCCGCTCAGACCGTCCGCCATCAGCCGCCGCAGCGCCAGCAGATGCAGCAGGTGCCGGCGGTCATACCGCGCCTCACGGCCCTCCCGGCGCGGCGCCGGAAGCAACCCCGAGGTCGTGTAATGCCGCACCAGCCGCGCATTCACCTCATCCTTCGGGCGACCCGCGCGGTCCTCGGGCAGCAGGCGCGACAGCCACACGTTCGCCTCCGCGACGAACCCGTCGATGCCCCCCACCCAGTCCTGCGCGATTCCCAGCATCCCCCCACACTACCAGCGCCCCGCTGTCACTGACAACGCAGGGTGACAACGTCAATGGGGCAGGTGGACTCTGCCCCGTTCCTCCCCCGCCTCGCAGCGCTCGGTGGCGCTGCGAGGCGGGGAGGGGGCGCAATCCTTTCAACCGGAGTTCCCGGTTCAGTCGGCAGCCTGTTCCTGTTCGGCGCGGTAGGCGGCCATGTCGATCACGAAGCGGTACTTCACGTCGTTCTTCAGCATCCGCTCGTACGCTCCGTTGATGTCCTGCATGCGGATCATCTCGACGTCGGCCACGATGCCGTGCTCGGCGCAGAAGTCCAGCATCTGCTGCGTCTCGGCGATCCCGCCGATGTTGCTGCCGGCGACGCTGCGGCGCTGCACGACGAGCGGCACGCCGCTGAGGCCCACGGGTTCCAGGGCGCCCACGATGACCAGCTGCCCGTCGCGTTTCAGGGTGGCGAGGTAGGGGTTGAGGTCGTGCCCGCTGGGAACGGTGCTGATGATGAAGTCGAAGCTGCTGCGCGCGGCTTTCATGGCGGCGCGGTCGTTGCTGAGGATCACGTGGTGCGCGCCGAGGCGGAGGGCGTCGTCGGCCTTGCCCTGCGAGGTGGTGAACAGGGTCACGTCCGCGCCCATGGCGACGGCGAGTTTGATGCCCATGTGGCCCAGGCCGCCCAGGCCGACGATGGCGACCTTGTGACCGCGCCCGATCTTCCAGTGGTTCAGGGGAGAGAACATGGTGATGCCGGCGCACAGCAGCGGCGCGACGCCCCGGAGGTCCAGGGTGTCGGGAACGTGAACGGCGAAGCCCTCGGTCACGACGATCGCAGTGGAGTACCCGCCGTGCGTGGGGGCCTGCGTGTCGCGTTCGCGGGCGTTGTACGTCCAGGTGGCGCCGTTCTCGCAGTACTGTTCGAGCCCTTCGGCGCAGGATTCGCAGTGCTGGCAGGAGTCCACCATGCAGCCGACCCCGGCGAGATCCCCGACGCGGAAGCGGGTGACCTGCCCACCGACGGCCGTGACGCGGCCGACGATCTCGTGGCCGGGCACGAGCGGGTAGAGGCTCGGTCCCCACTCGCTGCGCGCCTGGTGCAGGTCCGAATGGCAGACGCCGCTGTACAGGATCTCGATCTGGATGTCGGTGGGGCGTAATTCCCGCCGCTCGATGGTGTGGGGTTGCAGGGGGGTGGTGGCGTCGAGGGCGGCGTAGGCATGAACGGTGGGCATGGGGGAACTCCTGGCTGGATGGGGGGGCTGGGGCGGTGGGCGGCGCGGCGGTCCGGGCGGACGCGGCGACGCCCGGCGGCCGGGCCCGGCTGCGGGGATTCCCTGGCAGTTCGGGCAGGACCGCGCCCGGCGGGTGCGGGGGGCGGCGGCAGGGCCGTGCCTGCGTCGGGCTGGCCGCGGTTCTCCCGCTGCGCGCGACCGTCGCGCCTCAGGCGGTGGCGGGTTGCGGGGCGCGCAGCAGCGCGCGCAGCTTCTCGGTGTCCTCGTGGAAGCCGCGGATGCCTTCGGCCAGTTTCTCGTTCGCCATGGGGTTGGCGGCGAGCGCCCAGCGGAAGTCCGCCTCGGTCAGGGGCGTTTCGGTCTCGGTGGCCGGCGCGGGCGTCAGGACCCGTTCGAGGGGCGTGGTGTCGGCCGCCAGTTCCCCCAGCAGGGCGGGACTGACGGTCAGGCGGTCACAGCCGGCCAGGGCGCGGACCTGCGCGGCGCTGCGGAAGGACGCGCCCATCACGACGGTCGGGTAGCCGTGCGTCTTGAAGTGCCGGTAGATGCCGCGCACGCTCTGCACGCCCGGGTCCTGCTCGGCGGGGTAGTCGGCGGTGCCCGTGTGCTTCTTGTACCAGTCGGTGATGCGGCCCACGAACGGGGAGATCAGGTAGGCCCCGGCCTGCGCGGCGGCGACCGCCTGTTCCTGCGAGAACACCAGCGTCAGGTTGCAGCGGATGCCCTCGGCTTCCAGGATGCGGGCGGCCTGCACGCCTTCCCAGGTGGTCGCCAGTTTGATCAGGATGCGGTCGCGGCCCACGCCCTGCGCGGCGTACAGCGCGATCAGGTGCCGGGCCTTGCCGACCATGGCGTCCGTGTCGAAGGACAGGCGGGCGTCCACCTCGGTGCTGACGTACCCGGGGACCAGGCGGGTCAGTTCCGTGCCGATCCGGACGGTCAGCTGGTCGATGGCGGCCTCGACGTCACCCAGCGCGCGGGCCTCGTCGAGCAGGTGGGCGTAGCCGGGCAGGCCCGCCGCTTTCAGGATCAGGGACGGGTTGGTGGTGCAGTCCTGCGGCTGGTACTGACGGATGGCGTCCAGGTCGCCGGTATCGGCGACAACGACGGTCATCTGCTTGAGCTGTTCGAGTGCGTTCATGCGGTCCTCCGGGAAAGGCTGGGAAGTCGAGGGTGAGAGGGGGTGTCCCGCGCCGGGGCGGGCGTCCGTTCGTCCGTACCATACGCCCCGCGCGGCCGGCGGCAACAGGTTCATGCAGACGTTTCAGCGGTCCGCGCGGGGTGTGGTCAGGGGAGTGCGCGTCGGCCCGGGAGGGGGCGGCTCCGCCCGCTGACCAGCACGGACTGTACAGGGACCGGCGCCCGCGGTCTGTCAGGATGGAGGGGCCGGTGTCATTTCCGCCCCCGCCCGGACAGGACGGGGCGCGCGGCCCCGCAGGAGCGTCCCATGACCCAGCCACCCCAGGCCCGGAACGTGCTGGGCACCGTCCACACCGCCATCGCCGTGAGCGACCTGACCCACCAGCTCGGCTTCTGGCAGGAGGTTCTGGGTTTCACGCTGACCGGCACGGCGGAGATCGGTGGGCCGCTCCCGGAGGCGGAGACGGGCGTCCCCGGTCTCCGCAGCCGGATCGCCATGCTGACCCGGGACGGGCAGACCGTCGAACTGTACCAGCCGCTCGCGCCGGACGACCGCCGGACGTACCGGCCCACCCCGGCCGACATCGGTTCCTGGCACCTGGCGTTCAGGGTGGCCGATCTGGACGACCTGATCCGCACCAGCGCGCCGTGGGGCTGGCAGCTGCGCGGCCGGGTGGCGGTCGTCGAGGAAGGACCCGGCCCGGTCGGCGCGCGCCTGGCGTACCTGCACAACGCCGACGGCACCATTCTCGAATTCGTGCAGCTGCCCACGCCCCGGTGAACCCACCCCCATGAAGCGGCATTCAGGGGTCAACCCTCAAGAACACCCCTGCCCCGCCCACGCACGGTCCCGCGGCCCGGTTGCTACCCTGGGGAAGATGCCTGAGCGCCCTTCCTTCCACTCCCCCCACCCCTCCTGCCGGAGCACCGCGTGAGCGGCGGTCTCGTGGCCCTGCTCGACGACGTGGCCGCCATCGCGCGCCTCGCCGCCGCCTCCATCGACGACATCGGCGCCGCCGCCAGCAAGGCCGGCGTGAAGGCCATCGGTGTGGTCGTGGATGACACCGCCGTCACGCCCCGCTACGTTGCCGGTTTCAGCCCCGAACGGGAACTGCCGATCATCTGGCGCATCGCGCGCGGCTCCCTGCGGAACAAGGTCGTGTTCATCCTGCCGGCGGCGCTGCTGCTCAGCCAGTTCCTGCCGTGGGCGCTGACCCCGCTGCTGATGGTCGGCGGCGCGTACCTCTGCTTCGAGGGGGCCGAGAAGGTCTACGAGGCCCTCAGCGGGCACGCGCCGGACCAGGCGCAGGCCAGCGCCGAGCTGAACAGCGCCGAACACGAGCAGAAGATGGTCTCCGGCGCTATCCGCACCGACTTCATCCTCTCGGCGGAGATCATGGCCATCTCGCTGGCCGAGGTGGCCACGCAACCCATCGTGTCCCGCGCCCTGATCCTGGTGGTCGTCGCGCTGATCATCACGGCGCTGGTGTACGGCGTGGTGGGCGTCATCGTGAAGATGGACGACCTGGGCCTGCGACTCGCCCGCAGCGGCTCCGGGGCCGCGCGCACCCTCGGGCGCGGCCTGGTCCGTGGAATGCCGGTCGTCATGTCGGTCCTGGCGACCGTCGGGACCGCCGCGATGCTCTGGGTCGGCGGGCACATCCTGATCGACGGGCTGGACAAGCTGGGCGTCACGGCCCCCGCCCACCTGCTGCACGACTGGTCCGTCGCGGCCGGGCACGCCCTGCCGGCCCTCGAGTCAGTCGTCGAGTGGCTGGTCGAGACCCTCGGGTCGGCCGTCGTGGGTCTCGTCGTGGGTGGCCTGATCGTCGCGTTCCTGCACCTGCTGCCGGGCCGCAGGGCCGCCGGCCACTGAGCGCCGGAGGGCGCGGGCGTTCCTGCAAACATGGACGGGACCGCCCGCGCGTGGTAGACTGAGCGTCCCTTTCGGGGATGACCCGGTTTCGACGGGGATCGCTGAGCGGGACGTTGCGAGCCGAGGATGACCGTGGGCCTCGTTAATCATCGGTCAAAGCCTTTAACTGGCAACAACAACAGCACCACCTACGCCTTCGCTGCTTAAGCGAAGCAGTGACCAGGAAGCCCGGCCATTGGCGTCCTGCGAACTTCCAAAAGATGGCTAGCCTGAGCCGACGCTCCTGAGCGCGGGCGAAACTTAAGGAGCTGGGGTTGAAAGCAGCGTGTCCCTGCGCGGCTGATACCCGAGAGCCAAATCATGGACTACGCTCGTAGAGACCAACGCAATGGGTCTTCGGACGGCGGTTCGACTCCGCCCATCTCCACCACACAGCCAGCGCCCCGGGCCACCCGCCCGGGGCGCTGACCTGTCGTGCGCCTCGCCCAGGCCCGACAGACCGCCTCGACCCGCTGATACGCCGTGCCTGCCACAAACGGCAAGGCCCGGAAGGTCATCCTGCCCGTCGCCAAGGGGGGAGGGCCAGACTGAAACGGATTCCGTTTGTTTCGCCAACAATCCGCAACTTCACCGGATTGCCGGCTCCACGTCCAGAACCCGTTTTTCTTCCACTCGCTTCGCTCGGATTGAACGGGCTGTAAAGCCCATTCAATCGGAGTCCGTATGAAACACCGTGAACGCCGCGCAGATGGTCACGGACCCCTGCAACCCCACCGGGCATCTCGCCATGATGAGCGACCGGTAACGCTCCAAGAATGACCTCCAGAACCTGCCCCTCTCGATGCGAGGGACGCCGATACGGACTGCCGTTTGTTTCGTTCACAGATCGGAACACCACCGATCTGTCAACGCCACGTCCGGAACCCGCCCAGCTCCTCCTCGCTTCGCTCGGTAGTTGGCTGGAACTATGCCCGACACCACTGAAATGGGAGCGTCCGGGGCCTATCCCCGGACGTGTCAAAAGAGCTCCCACTCGAGAGTTTCGTCTGTCAGAACCCCGCCTGT
>NZ_BAAADB010000029.1:300000-413633 GCF_039522025.1 Deinococcus depolymerans
AAGCAGCTGAAGGTCATCGGGGCGCGCGAACACAACCTCCAGAACGTGTCCATCGAGATCCCGCTGGGCACCATGACGGTCGTCACCGGCCCCAGTGGCAGCGGCAAGAGCACCCTGATCCACGACATCCTGCACGCCACCCTGGCCCGCGAACTGAACGGCGCCAAGACCACCCCCGGCAAGTACGACCGGATCGAGGGCATGGAACACCTGGACAAGGTCATCGAGATCGACCAGAGCCCCATCGGGCGCACGCCCCGCTCCAACCCCGCCACGTACACCGGCGTGTTCACCGAGATCCGCGACCTGTTCACCCGCACGCCCGAGGCGAGGCGGCGCGGGTATCAGGCCGGGCGTTTCTCCTTCAACGTGAAGGGCGGCCGCTGCGAGCACTGCAAGGGCGACGGCGTCATGAAGATCGAGATGAACTTCCTGCCCGACATCTACGTGCCGTGCGAGGTCTGCAAGGGCGCGCGCTACAACCGCGAGACGCTGGAAGTCAAATACAACGGCAAGACCATCGCCGACGTGCTGGACCTGACCGTCGAGGACGCCCAGCGCTTCTTCGAGGCGATTCCCGCCATCGAACGCAAGATGACCCTGCTGTGCGACGTCGGCCTGGGCTACATGAAGATCGGGCAGCCCAGCACCACCCTGTCCGGCGGGGAGGCGCAGCGCATCAAACTCGCCACCGAACTGAGCAAACGCGCCACCGGCAAGACCATCTACATCCTCGACGAACCCACCACGGGGTTGCACTTCGAGGACGTCCGCAAACTCATGGAAGTCCTGCAACGCCTCGTGGAGGGCGGCAACACCCTGGTCATCATCGAGCACAGCCTGGACGTCATGAAGACCGCCGACCACATCATCGACCTGGGCCCCGAGGGCGGCGTGCGCGGCGGCACGGTCGTCGGCACCGGCACCCCCGAGGAGATGGCCGCGCACCCGAGCAGCCACACCGGCGAGTACCTGCGCCGCGTGCCCGGCATCGTGGCGGCCCAGCCCAGGACCGCCCAGCCCAGGACCGCCGCGGCAGACGAGCCCGTGCAAACGCCGAAGAAGCCCGCGCGCACCCCGAAGAAGGCGGGCGCCGGGCAGCCGGAACCTGTCGGCGCGGCCCCCGCCCGCCAGAGTCGTGCTAAGAAAGGAGGCGCATGACCCAGCCGCCCGACGCCCCCCTGCCCGCCCCGGCCCGCGCCTCCCGCACCCGGCCCGGCGAGGCGCCACCCCCGCCCACCCCAGCCGCGCGCCCCGGCATGGCCCTGCTGAGAGTGGTGGCGGGCGCCGCCTGCCTGCTGATCCTGGCGTACTTCCAGTGGACGCCGGGCGAGTGGCCGGTGCGGGTCCTGACCTGGGTGCTGCTGACGCTGCTCGCCGACGAGTTCGGCGGCTGGTTCGGGTACGCCGGGCTGCTGCTGGGCGGCCTGGGATACCTCAGTCCGGTGCCGCCACCGGCGGAGTGGCTGATCATCCTGCCGCTGCTGGGCGGCACGCTGATGGGCACCCTGCTGCTCAAGCACTCCGGCGGGCTGTTCGTGCTGCCCTTCGCGGGCCTGCTGTTCGCGGGGGTCCTGATCGGCGTGGGCCGAGTCGCCACGAAAATCGATCCGCAGATGACCCTGCCCGGCAACCCGGAATTCCTGCGAAACGCCCTCATCGGGATGCTGCTCGCGCTGGGCGTCAGCGCCGTGCGGCAACTCACGGGCCTGATCCTGCGCGCCCGCCGCCACTCGCAGCGTGCCGGGGCCACGCCCGCCTGACCGTTCCCGCCGCTCCAGGCACGCCGCTCCCCTGACCCGGAGCGGCGTGCCTGTCGTCTGGCGCCCAGGCGACCCCGTCACCGGACCGTCATGACCGGAGGTCCCTCATGGCCGCGCGTTACACTTCGGGGCAGATGAACAGCAACTCCAACCGCACCATTCTCGTGATCGGCACGCTGATCGCCGTGGCCCTGATCGCCCTCGCCCTGGTCGCCGTGCGCGGCAAACCCGCCGCCGGAGCCGGCCTGAACGGGAACTTCAACCTGACTGGCCAGCCCTTTGCCGGCAAGGCCGACGCGCCGGTCAGCGTGGTCGTCGTCGAGGACTTCAAGTGCCCCGTGTGCAAGACCTTCGAGGACACCATCGCCCCCGAACTGAAGACCAAATACATCGACACCGGCAAGGCCAAACTGTACTCGCTGGTGTGGCCGTTCCTGGCCGAGAACGCCCGCCTGCCCACCGACGACAGCAAGCTCGCCGCGCAGGCCGCCAAGTGCGTGTACGACCAGGGCGGCAACGACGCCTTCGGCAGTTTCAAGAGCATCCTGTTCCGCGCGCAGGGTGACGAGAGCACCGTCTGGGCCACCAAGACCCGCCTCAAGGACCTCGCCGGGAACGTCGAGGGCCTCGACCAGGGCAGGTTCGCCACCTGCCTGGACACCGACGCCACCGCCGCCCGCGTGGACGCCGACGAGAAACAGGTCACGGACGCCCGCGTGAACCACACGCCCACCGTGTTCGTGAACGGCAAGGAAGTCCTGAACGGCAGCGGCCAGAGCAGCTACCTGCTCGCCGACGTCAGCGCCGCCATCGACGCTGCCAGCAAGTAAGCCATGAGCCGCGACAACCGCCTGTACGCCGCGTGGGTGATCGCCCTGATCGCCACGCTGGGCAGCCTGTACTTCAGCAACGTCCTGGGTTTCAAGCCCTGCGTGCTGTGCTGGTACCAGCGCATCTGCATGTACCCGCTGGCCGTCATCCTGGGCATCGGCGCGCTGCGTGGCGACCTGAACGCCCGCGTGTACGCCCTGCCGCTCGCCGCCGTCGGCGTGGTCATCGCCCTGATCCAGAACCTCGAGGACTGGGGCGTGATTCCCGTCCTGAAAGCCTGCACCGCGGACGCCACCACCGTCGCCTGCGACGTCCCCTGGCCCGTGTGGGGCAGCGGCGCCCTCGCCGGACTGAACACCGTCATCACCATCCCGGTCCTGAGCATGACCGCGTTCACGCTCATCATCGGCCTGCTGAGCTGGGGCCGGAACCGCACGCTCTGATACGGATTCCGATTGAATGGCTTACAGAGCCGTTCAGTCCGGTCGGCTCCGAGCCGGAGCCCGCAGGATTCCGGGCGTGGGGTTGGCAGTCCCTTTCCGGGGTGTCGACGACGGCCGTCCGTCCGACGAAGGTGCGCGGGCAGCGGGGCGCGGCGTGTTCACCCCACGCTCCCGCTGCCCGCCGCTACACCGGGCGGCCCGCCATCATGAACGACGCGGTCATCCCGCCGTCGACCGGCACGATCGCGCCTGTCATGAACGCGGCCTCCTCGCTGCCGAGGAAGTACACGACCTGCGCGACCTCGCGCGGGGTGCCCAGCCGGCGCAGGGCGTGCAGGTCCTCGTAATCCCGGCGGGTCTGCCCGGGGTCGGTACTGTCCTCGATGCTCTGCAGGACCGCCTCGGTGCTGATTGCGCCCGGTGCCACCGCGTTCACGCGCAGGCCGTGCGGCGCGAGGTCCAGCGCCATCGCGCGGGTCAGGTTCACCAGCCCGCCCTTGCTCGCGTTGTACGCGGCGTTTCCCTGCTCGGCGAACAGGCCCTGCACGCTCGCCACGTTCACGACCGCCGCGCCGCGCGGCAGCAGGTCCACCAGCGCCCGCGTCAGCAGCAGCGGGGCGGTCAGGTTCACGTTCAGCGTCCGCGCCCAGCCGCGCTCGCTCACGTCCAGCACGCTCCCGTGCGCACCCTGGTACGCGGCGTTGTTCACCAGTACCTGCACGCCGCCCATCTCCCGCGCGGCCCGCACGATCCGTTCCCGACCGGCTGCGGTGCTCACGTCCGCCTTGACTCGCTGCTGCCCCCGCAGCACCGGAGGGGGGTTCAGGTCGGCACTCAGGACCCGCCACCCCCGTTCCGCGTACAGTTCCGCGATCGCCCGCCCGATCCCGCGGGCCGCGCCCGTCACCACCACACCACTCGTGTCCGTCATGCTCCCAGTGTCACGGACGCCCGCCCGGATGACACGGAGGCATAAGGCACGCTCAAGTGGGGTGTGCGAAGTGGACAGTGGAAGGGGTCAAAGAGGGAAGGCCCGCCGACCGCGTCGCGGTCGGCGGGCCTCTCAGACGGACTCCGATTGAATGGGCTGTAAGGCCCGTTCAATCCGAGCGGATGCGCCTCGGAGAGCTGCTCCGCAGAGAAGGAGAGAAGCGGGTTCCGGACGTGGAGCCGACAGACCGGTGGGGTTCCGATCTGTCAGCGGAACAGACGGCAGTCCGTGTCAGGTGGAGGTGAGGGGGGCGTGGCGGAGGTCGGCAGCCGACCCACTCCCGGCCCACGGCCCCCTCATTTCCGGCTGGCTTCGATCAGGGCGGGGACGATCTCGTTCACGTCGCCGACGATGCCGTAGTCCGCGACCTTGAAGATCGGGGCTTCGGCGTCCTTGTTGATGGCGATGATGTTCTTGCTCTTGCCCATGCCGCTCAGGTGCTGCACGGCGCCGCTGACGCCGAGCGCGATGTACGCCTTGGGCTGCACGGTCTTGCCGGTCTGCCCGACCTGTTCGGCGTAGGGGCGCCAGCCGGCGTCCACGACGGCGCGCGTGGCCCCGACGCCCGCGCCGATGCTGTCGGCGAGCCCCTCGACGTACTTCGCGAAGTTCTCGGGGCTGCCGACGCCGCGGCCACCGGTGACGATGACGTCCGCTTCGGTCAACGCGACGCGGCTGCTCTTCTCGACGCTCTTGCCGGTCACCTGGACGCGCGGGGCGGGCAGGGTCAGGTCGACGTCGTACTGCTCACCGGCCGCGCCAGCGGGCGCGGCGGGCGCGAAGGAGCCGGGTTTGACGGTCACGACGACCAGTCCGTCCGCCTCGACCGTTTCGGTCACGCGGGCCAGGTACGTGTAGCGCTGCGCCTGCAGGGCCGCGCCGTTGCTGCTGAGTCTGGTGGCGTCTTCCAGGTACGCGGCGTCGAGTTTGACGGCCACGCGCGGGGCGTACTCGCGGCCGGAGCGGCTGCCGCCGATGATGACGGTGTGCGCCTCGCCTTCCTGCGCGATCTGCGTGGTGGCGGCGGCCCAGACCTCGGCGTTGTAGGTGGCCAGCTGGGGCAGGTCGGCGACGAGTACCTGGTCGGCGACGGCGGCGGCCTCGGTGGCGACGGCAGCGACGTTCTGGCCCAGCACGAGCAGGGTGATGGGGCCCTCGCGGCCGGACTCGCGGGCGGCGGTGACCATTTCCAGGGTGGCTTTCGCCAGTTTCCCGGCGGTGTGTTCAGCGACGATCAGAATCATGCGATCACCTTGGCTTCGTTGCGAAGCAGTTCCAGCAGTTGTTGGGCGGCGGCCTGGGCGTCCTTGCCGTCGATCATCTTGTTCAGGCGGGCGCGGGTCTGGATCTCGGCGTTCACGGTGCGGACCCTGCCCTGCAGCTGGTAGGTGGCGGGGTCGTCCTTGCGGAGTTCCTTCTTCTTGGCTTTCATGATGTTCGGCAGGGTGGGGTAGCGGGGTTCGTTCAGGCCCTGCTGGGTGGTGACGACGGCCGGCAGCGTCGCGCTGAAGCTCTCGTTGCCGTCGTCCACGTCGTGGCGGCCGGTGAGGGTGTCGCCGTCGAGTTTCAGTTCGTTCGTCCAGGTGAGCTGGGGCCAGCCGAGGCGTTCGGCGCTGGCGGCGCCGAGGGCCTGGGAGTCCCAGTCGGCTTCCTGGCCGCCGACGAGGATCAGCGTGACGTTCTCGGCCTGCGCGACCTGCGCGACGGCGCGGCTGAGGGTGACCGCGTCGAACTTCTCGTCGGTCTCGATGTGAATGGCGCGGTCGACGCCCATGGCGAGGGAGGTGCGCAGGGCGTCTTCGACCTTCTTGGGGCCGATGGCCAGCGCGATGATCTGCTCGACGGGCGCGCCGCTCTCGCGCAGGCGCAGGGCTTCTTCCACGCCGTACTCGTCCATGCCGTCGATGACCAGGGTGGCGCCGTCGAGGTCGACGCTCTGGCCGCTGATCTTGACGCGCGCTTCGGCGTCGGGAACTTGTCTTACGAGGGTCAGGATGTTCATGGGGCCTCCAGTGGAATGGGGTTGCGGGTCAGGGTGTCCGGGGTGGGTCGGTTCAGGTCGGTGACCTGGGGGCAGACGCGCCCAGCATGACAAATTGTACTTGGTTCAAGTTTAGCAGAGGTCACCGGCACAGGGAAGACCCACCCGCCGCCCACGCCACCGGCCCAGCCTAGCGCCACCCACCCGTCCACCCGGACCGAAAGGCTCACAAATCCACCGGCCCTCCGCAACCGGCCGCCCCGATCACAGGAGCGGGGAACCCCCACCAGCTCCCGGCAGAGCCCGACCCCACCTGATACGGACTGCCGTCTGTTCCGTTGACAGATCGGAGCACCACCGATCTGTCAACTCCACGTCCGGAACCCGGTTTTCTCCCACTCGCTTCGCTCGGATTGAACGGCTTTCTAAGCCCTTCGATCCGAGTCCGTATCAGGCCGCGCCCTGACCGGTCACGGCCAGCTGGCCCTCCCGCCCGACCGGGACCGGCCCGGCTCCCGGTGCGCCTTTAGCTCCCGTTCAGCCCTTCTCCCGCGACCCTTCACGTTCGCATCCACCTTAAAGTTCCCGTCAACTGTCTCAAGGAACCCTCTCATGGTCACGCCCGAACCTGTCCTCATGAAGAAGCTCATTCCCCTGACCCTCCTCGCCCTCACTGCCACCACTGCCGGCGCCCAGAGCCTCAACGGCGTTCAGCTCGGCCTGACCGGCGGTTACGCCAGCGGCCTCAGCGGCGAGATCTTCGTCCTCACCCCCAACGTCGTCGGCCCGGTCGGCGTGAAGGTCGGCGTGGCCACCACCCGCGCCGCCGACGCCATCAACGACGACAGCGACATCGGCAGCGGCAAGTTCTCCGCCGCCAAGGCCAACGGCGCCACCGAGTCCGGCATGCACACCGTCACCTCCATGGACGCCACCTACAGCCTGGGCGAGGTGGCCCCCGGCGTGAACGCCACCCTGTACGGCGGCGGCCGCTACGGCGCCTTCAACGCCACCGAGAGCTACGGCAACAGCGGCTCCGTGACGTACAGCACCAACTCCTTCGGGGTCGGTGCCGGCGCCATGGTCAACTACGCCCTGACCGGCAACCTGGGCCTCGTCGGCGACCTGGGCGTCGACCACTTCTTCAAGAACACCATCAACACGACCACCAGCACCGGCGGCAGCGACTCCTTCACCACGACGGACGCCGGCTACCAGGCCATCGACAACCGCTTCGTCCGTCCCGGCACCAACTTCAAGGCCCGTGTCGGCGTGACCTACAACTTCTGATCCGGACTCCGGTTGAAAGAGGTTGCACCTCTCTCAACCCGGGCAGGGCGGGCAGCAGGGCCAGGGAAGCTCGGGAGCGTCCCTTTCGCTCCCCGGTGAACCTGAGAACCGCTGTCAGGCCCTCACGCAGCCCCGCACGCAGCTCTGAACGCGCCGGTCCCCAGACAGGGGGCCGGCGTCCTCCATTCCGGGCCGTCAGGCGCGGCGTCAGGGGGCGGGGGCGTCCGCGCGGCCCAGGTGCTGGCGCAGCACCTCGAACGCCGCCACGGTACGGGGGAACCCCAGGTACGGAACGCACATCAGCAGGGCGCCGCGCACCTCGGCCTCGGTGGCCCCGGCGTTCATCGCCCCGCGGATGTGGGTGCGCAGTTCGGGCGGGCTGCCCAGGGACACCAGCAGCGCACAGGCGATCAGCTCCTTGCTTTTCAGGTCCAGGCCGGGCCGGTCATACACCGTGTCGTACGCGAAGTCGCGGATGTACGCGCCCAGGTCGGTGTCCAGCCGGTCCAGGCGCTGCTGGATGCGTTCCTGCTGCGCACCGAAGATCACGTCGCGGGCGGGGGTGGGGTCGGGGTCGGTCATGGCCGCAGGGTAAGGCCTGACCGCCCGGGTCCGCGCGGGCGGCCGCGGGCCCGGGCAGACCTGGCAAGAATCCCGTCATGACCGGGCCGCTACAGTGACGGCAGGTGAAGCCGGAACCAGCCGCAGCCCGGCCAGATCGTAAGGTTTCACCTGCCTGGGTGAGGGGGGGGGCGATACTCTACACTCAGGCTGTCCAGTAGGCGTTCAGAAACCCGGTCCCCGTTCTGCCGTGGCAGCCAGGTTGTACCTGTTTTACTTCGTTCGTTTCAGCGCCTCGTGATCTTCCGTTCGACCCGGTAACGTGACTGTCGCGCTTTCCGCCCCTGGGGGTCACCCATGAACAGATACGATGACCGCGCCCGCCTCGTGTTCCACTATGCCCGCGAGGAAGGCAACCGTCTGGGCCACGCGATGGTCGGCCCCGAACACCTGCTGCTGGGCCTGATGCGCGAGGGCGGCACCGCCGCCAGCATTCTCGGCGAGTTCGGCGCGTCCCTGGACGGCCTGCGCCGCCGCGTCGAGGAGATCATCGGCCGCGGCGAGGGCAACCGCCTGAACGACGCGCCCAGCATCACCCCCCGCGCCCGGCGCGTCATGGAGCTGGCGTCCAGTGAGGCCCGCGCCCTGGGCGCCCAGGTGACCTCTACAGAGCACATCCTGCTGGGCATCATCCGCGAGGGTGACGGCGTCGCCTTCCGCATCCTGCAGGAACTCACCAAGGACGTGGACACCATCCGCTGGCGCATCCTGGCGCAGGGCGAGAGCAGCGGCGGCAAGCCCGCCAAGCCCGTCGCCACGCCCTTCCTGGACGAGTACGGCCGCGACCTGACCAAGTGGGCCCGCGAGGGCAAACTCGACCCCGTCATCGGCCGCAGCGAGGAGATCCGCCGCGTCACGCAGATCCTCACGCGCCGCACGAAGAACAACCCCGTCCTGATCGGCGACCCCGGCGTCGGCAAGACCGCCATCGTGGAGGGCCTGGCGCTCGCCATCCACGAGAAGCGCACGCCTCCCAACCTGCACAACGTGCGCCTCGTCAGCCTGGACCTGAGCGGCGTCGTGGCCGGCACCAAGTACCGCGGCGAGTTCGAGGAACGCCTGCGCCAGATCATCGAGGAGCTGCGCAACGCCAAGGTCATGGCCTTCATCGACGAGCTGCACACCCTGGTCGGGGCGGGCGGCGCCGAGGGCACGCTGGACGCCGCGAACATCCTCAAACCCGCCCTGTCGCGCGGGGAGATCCAGGTGATCGGCGCGACCACCACCGGCGAGTACCACCGCTACATCGAGAAGGACGCCGCCCTGGAACGCCGCTTCCAGCCGGTCATCGTGCTGGAACCCAGCCCCGCCGAGACGCTGCAGATCCTGCGCGGCCTGAAACCCAAGTACGAGGAACACCACGGCGTGCAGATCCCGGAAGCTGCGCTGGAACTCGCCGTGCGCATCGGTGAACGGTCCCTGCCGGGCCGGAACTTCCCGGACAAGGCCATCGACCTGATCGACGAGGCCGCCAGCCGCGTGCGCCTGAACATGAGTGTCGGCCTGCCCGTCGCGGAGACCGAGGACGGCGAACCGTACGTGACCCGCGAGGACATCGAGAGCGTCATCAACTCCATGGGCGGCATCTACAGCGAGGAGACGGCCGCGCAGCTCGGTGACCTCGAAGGCAACCTGCAGGATCAGGTGTACGGCCAGCCCGACGCGATCCGCGCGCTCAGCTCCGCGCTGCGCCGCGCCCGCGTGGGCCTGGGCGGCCGCACCCGCGTCGCCGCGAGCTTCCTGTTCGTCGGGCCCAGCGGGGTCGGCAAGACCCACCTCGCCAAGGCCCTGGCCCGCAGCCTGTTCGGCAGTGAACGCAGCCTGATCCGCATGGACATGAGCGAATTCCAGGAGAGCCACTCGGTCAGCAAACTGATCGGCTCGCCCCCCGGGTACGTGGGCTACGAGCAGGGCGGCCGCCTGACCGAGGCCGTGCGCCGCCAGCCGTTCAGCGTGATCCTGCTCGACGAGATCGAGAAGGCCCACCCGGACGTGTACAACACCTTCCTGCAGGTCCTCGACGACGGCCGCCTGACCGACGGACTGGGCCGCACCGTGGATTTCCGGCGCACGATCATCATCATGACCAGCAACACCGGCTTCAACGTGACGCCCACCGTGGGCTTCAGCCCGGTCACGCCGGACAGCAACGCCCCGCTGCGCAACATCTTCACCCCGGAATTCCTGGACCGCCTCGACGAGGTCATCCGCTTCAAGAGCCTCGGTGAGGAGGAACTCGTGCGGGTCGCGCAGCAGCTGATGGGCGAGATGCGCGAGGAACTCGCCAGCCGCGAACTGAACGTCACCTTCGACCCCGCCATCGCCGCGTGGCTGGTCACGAAACTCAAGGCCCGCAGTCCCAAGCACGCCGTCGGCAGCAGCCGGCAACTGCGCACCCTGGTCCGCGAGGAGATCGAGGACCCCCTGGCCCTGGAACTCACCAGCAACCACGGCGAGGACGTGCGCGTCGTGCTGGGCGAGGGCGGCATCCAGTTCGAGAAGGGCGAGGAGGCCGCCTCCCGCCAGATCCTGGCGTAAGCCCCCGGACCACTGGCCCCCGCCGCGCTCCACGCGCCGGCGGGGGCTTTGGCTGCGGCAACCCGCAGCGGCCCGCCCGAGCAGGAAAGAGAGAGGAAGCTCGTAAAGCCCGCCCTGCCTGCCGCCCTGGCCCTGACCGTCTGCGCGGACGCCACCAGTGATCAGACGGACTCCGATTGAATGGCTTGCAAAGCCGTTCAATCCGAGCGAAGCGAGAAGGAGCAAACCGGGTTCCGGACGTGGAGCTGGCAATCCGGTGAAGTTCCGGATGGTCGGCGAAACCAACGGCAGTCCGTACCAGACCCTCCGCGCGTACCGGGCCGTGACCCTGCGCAGGCCAGCGCGGTGCGGGCGTGTCAATCCGGCGTCCGGGAACCATCCGCCCGCCGCCTGTCCAGTACCATGACGGTCATGACGAAAAGCATTTCCGATTTCCAGGACGAACACGGCCGCATCACCGGGTGGCCCAGCGACCGCCGCCGCGCGCACCAGCTCGCCATTCTCGACTACCTGACCGGGCTGTTCGAGCCGGGCGTGTCGTACGACCAGGGGCAGGTCGAGCAGATCCTGGCGGACCACAGCACCCTGGAAGACCCCAGCCTGCTGCTGACCGAACTGGTCGACAGCGATTACCTGGCGACCGAGGGCGGCGCGTACTGGCGTGCCGACGGCCGCCCCGGCGCGCGTGGCTAGAGCCCGCACGAACTACGTCTGCAGCAGTTGCGGGTACACCAGCGCCAAACCGCTGGGCCGCTGCCCGAACTGCCAGGCGTGGAATTCCTTCGAGGAGGAAGTCCCGGCCGCCGCGACCTCCTCACGCGGCGGGGCGTACGGGGGCGTGGTGGGCGGGAAGCTCACGGCGCTGTCCACCGTGGGCCGCCGCGAGGAACCGCGCACGTCCAGCGGCATCCCGGAACTGGACCGCGTGCTGGGCGGCGGGCTGGTTGCCGGGGGCGTCACGCTGATCGGCGGGGAACCCGGCATCGGCAAGAGCACGCTGCTGCTGCAGGTCGCGGACCGCGTGGCGAGACTGGGCGGCACGGTGCTGTACGTGGCCGGTGAGGAATCGCTGGAGCAGATCCGCCTGCGCGCCGACCGGCTGGGCGTGGCGCTGGACGGGGGCGCGGACATTCAACTGACCCGCGACACCCGCGCCGAGCACGTGGCCGCGCTGATGAACGAGCATAAACCCGCGCTGTGCATCGTGGATTCCATCCAGACCGTGACCGTCGAGGGCGAGGGTGCGCCGGGCGGCGTGGCGCAGGTCCGCGACGGCACCGCCCTGCTGACCCGCGCCGCCAAGGAAACCGGTACGGCCACCGTCCTGGTCGGGCACGTGACCAAGGACGGCACGGTCGCCGGGCCGAAAGTCATGGAGCACATCGTGGACACCACCGTGTTCCTCGAGACGGTCGGGTCGTTCCGGCTGCTGCGCTCGGTCAAGAACCGCTTCGGGCAGGCCGGTGAACTGGGCGTGTTCGAGATGCGCGGCGAGGGCCTGATCGCCGTCGAGAACCCCAGCGCGGCGTTCCTGGCCGAGCGGCCCCTGGACGTGCCGGGCAGCGTCGTGGCCGCCACCATCGACGGGCAGCGGCCCATGCTGCTCGAAGTGCAGGCGCTGGCCAGCAAGACCCCGTACCCGAACGCCCGCCGGGTCGTGGTGGGTCTCGACCCGCGCCGCGTGGACGTGGTGCTGGCCGTGCTGGAACGCCGCCTGGACCTGACGCTGGGCGGCCTGGACGTGTACGTGAACCTCGCCGGCGGCCTGAAGGTCCCCGATCCGGGCCTGGACCTCGCCATTGCCCTGGCGATCTACTCGGCCGTGGTGGGCCGCGCCCTGCCCGGCAACGTCGCCGTGTTCGGCGAGGTGGGACTGGTGGGCGAGGTGCGCTCCACGACCGGCTCGATCCGCCGCGCCGAGGAAGCCCGCCGCGCCGGGTACACCCGCCTGATCGTTCCGCCCGGCCTGGACGGCCACCCGGACGGAGTGAAGAGCGTCGAGGAGGCCGTCGCGCAGGTCTGGCAGGGCCGCGCGGCAGGCAGTCCGGGGGCAGGCAGCCGGAAACCCCGCGCGGGGTAGGCGCGTACTGGACGGCATGAACACTGCCGTTCCGGTCGCCCCTGCCGCCTCGCCCGTCTGGTTCCGGGCGCTGACCTGGGTGGCCCCGTTGATGCTGATCGTGACCGCCTGGGTTCCGGACGACGGGGCCAGCAAGCCCCTGCCGGTGGCGGGGAGCGTGTTCCTCACGCTGCTGGGCGTGGGACTGGGGGCGTTCTTCGCGCAGGTTCCGCGCCGACTGGCATACACCCTGACCGACACGGGCCTGCGCGTCAGCCGCTTTTCCGGAACGTTCGAGTGGCTGTACCGTGATCTGCGCCTGCGCCGCATGGACGGAGACCTGGGCCTGAAGGTGGGCGGGGTGGGTCTTCCCGGCTACTACACCGGGAACTACACCTTCACGGGGGCCGGGTACCGCAGCGTGCAGGCCATCGCCTCCAACACGCGCGGCGGCCTGATCGTCGAGCGGGGCGGCACGCCGTACTACCTGACGCCCGCCGACCCCGACGCCTTCGCGCAGGGGCTCGCTGCGCGGGGCGTGCCCGTGCTGGACTGACCCAGGCGCTGTTCTGCGTGCAGGTCACATGAACGGGGGTCGCAACTGCCGGGGGACGGTGGGTGCGACCCTCGGGGCATGACGAGCGGTGCCGCCGATCACGACCACGCAGAGCACAACCACAACCACGGGCACGAGCACAGCGAGCAGGGGCACGGAGGGCATGAGCACAACCACGGCGCGAACGCCCGGCAGCTGACCCTCGCCCTGCTGCTCACCGGCGGGTTCCTGATCGTGGAGGTCGCGTACGCGTTCATCTCCGGCAGTCTGGCCCTGCTGAGCGACGCGGGGCACATGCTGACCGACGCGGCGGCGCTGGGCCTGTCCCTGCTGGCCCTGCGGGTGGGGGCGCGGCCCGCCGACGCGCGGCGCACCTTCGGGTACCGCCGGGCGGAGGTCCTGGCCGCCGCCGTGAATGCCGGGGCGCTGTTCGCCGTGGGCATCTACGTGCTCGTGGAGGCCGCGCGCCGCTTCGCGCAGCCGGTCGAGGTGCAGGCCACCCCGATGCTGATCGTGGCGGTACTGGGATTGACCGTGAACCTGATCAGCGCCCGCATCCTGGCCGGAGGGCAGGGCGAGAGCCTGAACATGCGCTCGGCGTACCTGGAGGTCCTGGGAGACCTGCTGGGCAGCGTGGCTGTCATCCTCGGTGCGTTGCTGATCCGCTTCACCGGCTGGACGTGGGTGGACCCGCTGCTGGGCGCGGGCATCGGCCTGTGGGTGCTGCCCCGCACCTGGGCGCTGCTGCGCGCCAGCGTGAACGTCCTGCTGGAGGGCGTGCCGCGCGGCCTGGACCTGGACGCCCTGCGCGCCGAGCTGCGCACCCTGCCCGGCGTGGACGACGTTCACGACCTGCACGTCTGGAGCGTGACGGGCGGCGTGAACAACCTGACGGCGCATCTGGTCGCCCCGACGGCAGGCGACACCCTCCTGCGTGAGGTGGAGGAGGTCGCCGCCCGATTCGGGATCGCGCACAGCACCGTGCAGATCGAGGGTCCGGACGCGCATGCGGGAGGCGGGGCGGCGCTGCATCCCTGAGCGGGTGGGGGAGAGCGGCAGAACGTCGAAGGGTCAAAGGGTCTGATACGGGACTAAAGTGATTCCACATCACTCGGAGTCGCCCGGTGGCCCCCTCACCCTTCCGTCGCTTCGCGCCTCCCTCCCTCTCCCACAGGGGGAGAGGGGACAACGGAACGCGATCACGATGCAAGCAAGTCAATTTAATCCCGTATGAGGGTCTGAGAAAAATGCTTTGTGTTGCGCTGTTCTCAGACTCTTCGACCTTTCGACCCTTCGACACGCGGTCGCATGCCTGGGCGACCCTGACGGGAGATCAGCTCTCTATATGCCTTGACAGGAATATTCCGTCGGTAGCATAATCTGCATACAACAGAACGCACCAGAAGGAGGTCACGCGCCGCTTGAACCACCACACCTTCACCGCCCTGGCCGACCCGCACCGTTTCCAGATCGTCGAACTGCTGCGCGAACGGCCCCACAGCGTCGGCGAGATCGCCGACCGGCTCGGCCTGCGCCAGCCGCAGACATCCAAGCACCTGCGCGTCCTCACGGACGCCGGACTGGTCCACATGGAACCGCAGGCCAACCGCCGCATCGCCCACCTGAGCCCCACGCCGTTCCGGGACCTCGACGACTGGCTGACCCGCTACCGCCCCCTCTGGGAGGAACGGCTGGACCGGCTCGACGACTACCTGCGTACCCTCCCGCCCGAAGAGCCCGCACCCGACCCAGACGAACCCGGAGGTTCCCCATGACGCACGCCACCCTCGACCACCGCATCGAAGACGCCCGCACCCTCGTGCTGGAACGCACCTTCGCCGCCACGCCCGACCGGGTGTTCGCGGCGTTCACGCAGGCCGAGCACCTGAAGCACTGGTGGGGACCGCGCGGCTGGACCCTGACGCACTGCACGGTGGACCTGCGCCCCGGCGGCCGCTGGCACTACTGCATGACCTGCACCGACCCCGCGCAGGGCGACTTCCACGGCATGAACAGCTGGGGCCTGGGCGTGTACGAGCAGATCGAGGCGCCCACCCGCCTGACCTACACCGACCACTTCAGCGACGAGCACGGCGCCGTGAACGACCAGATGCCCGCCACGCTGGCCGACCTGACCTTCGAGGCCGTGCCCGGCGGCACGCGCGTCACCAGCCGCTCCACGTACGTCCGCCCGGAAGACCTCCAGGCCGTCATGGACATGGGGATGCTGCAGGGCATCAGCGAGACGTGGGACCGCCTCGCCGAACACCTCGCCTGACCTGAACGGGCAGCGGCTCCCACCTTCATCAGGGGAACCGCTGCCCGTTCTATTTCCGCTTCAGTTCAGCGCGCCGGTCTGGAACGTGAAGTTCTTGCCGTCGTAGTCGACGGTCAGGCTGCTGCTGTCGGGCACGTTGCCCTGGAGGATCTCGCGGGCCAGCGGCGTCTCGATCTCGCGGCTGATGGCTCGCTTGAGGGGGCGGGCGCCGAAGGCCGGGTCGTACCCGATCTGCGCCAGTCGGTCCTTCGCGGCGCCCGTCAGGTGCAGGCTCACGCGGCGTTCGGCGAGGCGACGGATCAGGCCGCGCATCTGGATGTCCACGATGCGGTGCAGGTCGGCGGCGGTCAGTGCGTCGAACACGATGATGTCGTCCACGCGGTTCAGGAACTCCGGGCGGAAGTGGCCCTGCAACTCGCCCATCACGGCGTCGCGGATCTCGTCGGCGCTGTCGCCGCGGTGCTGCATCTCCAGGATCAAAGGGCTGCCGATGTTGCTCGTCAGGATGATCAGCGTGTTACGGAAGTCCACCGTGCGGCCCTGCCCGTCGGTCAGGCGGCCATCGTCGAGCACCTGCAGCAGCACGTTGAACACGTCCGGGTGGGCCTTCTCGATCTCGTCGAACAGCAGCACGGCGTAGGGGCGGCGGCGCACGGCCTCGGTCAGCTGGCCGCCCTCCTCGAAGCCCACGTAGCCGGGAGGCGCGCCGATCAGGCGGGCGACGGTGTGTTTCTCCATGTACTCGCTCATGTCGATGCGGACCATGGCGTCCTGACTGTCGAACAGGAACTCCGCGAGGGCCTTCGCCAGCTCGGTCTTGCCCACGCCGGTCGGCCCCAGGAACATGAAGCTGCCCAGCGGGCGGTTCGGGTCGCTCAGCCCGGCGCGGCTGCGGCGGATGGCGTCCGCGACGCTCACGATGGCGCGGTCCTGCCCGATCACGCGGCCATGCAGCTGCTCTTCCAGCTTCAGCAGCTTCTCGCGTTCGCCCTCCATCAGCTTGTTCACGGGAATGCCGGTCCAGCGGCTGACCACGGAGGCGATGTCCTCCTCGGTCACCTGGGTGTGCGCGAACTCGGCGCCCTTGAGCTTGCGCTCCAGCTCCTGCACCTCTTTTTCCAGCTGCGGCAGGGTGCCGTACTCCAGTTCGGCGGCGCGTTGCAGGTCGTAGTCGCGGCGGGCCTTCTCTATGTCGGTGCGCACCTGATCGAGCGACTCGCGTTTCTCGCGCAGCGCGGCCACCTCGTGCCGTTCGGCCTCCCAGCGGGCGCGGACGTCGGCCAGCTCGTCGGTGATGCCCTTCAGGGCACCCTCGATGTCCAGCAGGCGGTTCTGGCTGTCCTGATCCTTCTCGCGCTTTAATGCCTCGCGTTCGATTTCCAGCTGGAGCTTGCGGCGTTCGAGCTGGTCGATGCGTTCGGGGCTGCTCTCCAGCGCCATGCGCAGCCGGGCGGCGGACTCGTCGATCAGGTCGATGGCCTTGTCCGGCAGCTGCCGGTCCGTGATGTAGCGGTGCGACAGCTGCGCGGCGGCCACCAGTGCCGGGTCGGTGATCTCCACGTTGTGGTGCACCTGATAGCGCTCCTTGATGCCGCGCAGGATGCTGATCGTGTCCTCGACGCTGGGTTCGTCCACGAACACCGGCTGGAAACGGCGTTCCAGGGCGGGGTCCTTCTCGATCTCGCGGTACTCGCTTAAAGTCGTGGCGCCGATCAGGTGCAGTTCACCGCGCGCCAGGGCGGGTTTGAGCATGTTGCCCGCGTCGGGGCTGCCCTCGGTCTTGCCCGCCCCGACGATGGTGTGGATCTCGTCCACGAACAGGATGACCTCGCCCGCCGAGGCGATCACCTCGTCGATGACGCCCTTGAGGCGTTCCTCGAACTCCCCGCGGAACTTCGCGCCCGCCAGCAGGCTGCCCATCTCCAGGCTGACGATGCGTTTGTTCTTCAGCCCGTCCGGCACGTCGCCCTTCACGATGCGGATGGCGAGCCCCTCGGCGATGGCGGTCTTGCCCACGCCGGGTTCGCCGATCAGGACGGGGTTGTTCTTGGTGCGGCGCAGGAGGATCTGCATGGCGCGGCGGATCTCCTCGTCGCGGCCGATCACGGGATCGAACTTGCCGTCGCGGGCGCGCTGGGTGAGGTCGGTGCCGTACTTGGCGAGGGCGTCGAACTGCTGTTCACTGGTCTTGGTCGTCACGGTCTTTCCTTTGCGCTGCTCGTTCACGGCGCGGTTCAGGTCGGTCTCGGTGGGCAGGCCCCGGCCGCGGTACTCGCCGCGCAGGGCGAGCAGCAGGGCGTCGGCGGCCACGAAGGAGTCGCCGAGCTGGCCGGCCAGGGTGTCGGCCTTCTGGAAAGCGCGGCTCAGGGCCGGGTCGAGGTACAGGTTGTCCCCGCCGCCCTGCACGCGCGGGAGTTTCGCCAGTTCGGTGTCCAGCGCGGCGCGGATCTGGTTCAGGTCGCCGCCTGCCAGGGTCAGGGCGCGCCCGGCGGTGTCGTTGTCGGTCAGGGTGCGCAGGACGTGGGTGGGCGTCAGGTTCTGGTGTCCGCTCTGCTGCGCGAGCTGCTGCGCCTGCTGCACGGCCTGGGTGGTGGCCTCGGTGAAACGGTCGGGATTCAAGTCGGGAACCTCCGGGGGTGGACGGGTGAGGGCTGAATCAACTGCCTCCATTCTGAAACTTGAGTCAGGTCATGTCAAGTTTATTGCGGATGATTAACGATAGACGGGCTGACCACTGCCCCACCGCCGCGCCTGTTTCAGATCAGGATCCTGATGCCGGTCCCCAGCTCCCGCTGACGAGTTCCATCATGCCGGTGCCGGTGGCGGGCTCGGCGCCCCAGGTGCCCGACACCTCGACCGGCCCCTCCCAATAAGCGATGCGGGTGCTGCGACTCAGGAGTTCCTGCTCACGCCGCACCGCCCGCACGCTCAGATCGAACCCGTCCGACACCAGCCGCCAGCCCAGCGTGTAGCGCCGACCGGTGGGACTGGTCCACACCTCACCCGGCTCGGCCCGCAGACCCCGCACGGCCCGCACGTGCCCGTCCGGTTCGACCACACTCCCGATCAGCTGCGCCACCGTGCCGTCCAGTCGCCGCACCCGGTACACCATCAGATCCCGGCCATCCTCCAGCTGCACGCTGAACCAGTCCCACAGCGCCGTCTGCCCCGGAATCTGGTTGCCCCACTGGTGATCCAGCCACGCCTGACCCTGCACGGCCCGTCCGTTCACGGACCCTGACAGGGCCAGTCGCGTGATTCCCTGGTAGAACAGCACCCCGGTGTCTGCACTGCCGCTGTACCCCGGCGGGTGCAGCACCGGCCCCTTCACGGGCGTCAGCGTCAGGTCCAGCGGCCCGGCCCTCAGGCTCAGCGGCGCACCCGGCCCCGTCCCCGCCTGCGTGAGCGTCCATGTGCCCTGCCGCAGCCGCAGCGGGGGAGAGGACACCTCACCCGACCCGGCGGGCTGCTCCAGGAACGTCAGCTGTCCCGTGCGCAGGTCCGTGACCGCCACGTGCGAGATCATCAGTGGAACGGGCACGCGGGCGTCCTGCACCCGGAACTGCGCCCAGTGCAGCGCCAGCCCCTCGCCCGGCAGGTACGCACTCACGTACCACCACTCCATCGGATTCGCGTGCGCCCCGTACTCGGTGGCAGAGGGCAACTGCGCCGTGTTCACGACCGACTGCACCGGCACGCACCCGCTCAGCAGCAGGGCCGCCATCACCGGAATCAGGTTCAGTCGCATTGACCCCCAGTCTAAGCGACCCACCGTTCACCTGATGCCGCGGATGGCGGATGGCGGATGGCCGGGAACACTGTTCCCAACTCCCACTGCCTCCCGCACGCCGCCTGCGCACAAGCGAACCGACCCCCCGGTCTCCCGGAGGGTCGGCCCAGTCGTCTGGGGGTATACGGACGGCCGTCTGTTTCGTTCACACCCCGCCAACCCACCGGCCACGCTGCGAGTCGCATCTGCTCGGACTGGACGGTGCTGGCAACCCCGTCAGTCCAGGGCCGTACTACTTGTCAACTACTCGTCGCCGAGGTACGCCTTGCGGACGCTCTCGTCGCTCGCGATGTCGGCAGCGTTGCCCGACAGCTTGATCTCACCGGTCTGCAGCACGTACGCGCGGTGCGCGATCTGCAGGGCCATGTTCGCGTTCTGCTCCACGAGCAACACGGTCGTGCCGCGCTCCTGGTTCAGCTTCACGATGATGTCGAAGATGGCTTCCACGAACAGCGGGGACAGGCCCATGCTGGGCTCGTCGAGCAGCAGCAGGCGCGGCGCGACCATGAGGGCGCGGGCAATGGCGAGCATCTGCTGCTCCCCGCCGGACATGGTGCCGCCCAGCTGGTGCTCGCGTTCCTTCAGGCGCGGGAAGAACCCGAAACCCTCCTGGATGCGGCCCTCGATCAGCGCGCGGTCGGTGACGGTGTACGCGCCCACGTCGAGGTTCTCGCGGACGGTCATGTCCTTGAAGATCCGGCGGCCCTCGGGCACGTGACTGATCCCTCTTTGCATGATGTGGTGCGCGGGAATCCCGGAGATGGCCTGACCCTCGAAGGTCACACTTCCCGTGCGGGGTTTCATCATGCCGCTGATGGTGCGCAGCGTGGTGGTCTTCCCGGCGCCGTTCCCGCCGATCAGGGCGACGATCTCGCCCTCGTTGACGGTCATGCTGACACCCTTCAGGGCGTGAATGTGGTCGTAGTACGTGTGAACGTTGTCGAGTTCGAGCATGGGTGTGGACTTAGACATGGGGACGCTCTTCCTTCCCGTAATCGCCGGCGGCGGCGCCGCGGCCCAGGTACGCTTCCATCACGCGGGGGTCGTTGCGGACCTGATGCGGCAGGCCCTCGGCGATCTTGCTGCCATAGTCCAGCACGGTGATGTGCTCGGACAGCGTCATGACGAGGCGCATGTCGTGCTCGATCAGGCAGACGGTCACGCCCAGTTCGTCACGCACGCGGCGGATCAGGGCCTTCAGGTCCTCGGTCTCGCGGGGGTTCATGCCGGCGGCCGGTTCGTCCAGCAGGATCAGTTTCGGGGTGGTGGCCAGTGCGCGCGCGATCTCCAGTTTGCGCTGGTCCCCGTACGGCAGGTTCGTGGCGAGTTCGTTGCGCCACTTGCCCAGCCCCACGAAGTCCAGCATGATCCGCGCGGCGTCCCTGGCTTCCTGCTCGGACTGGTGGAATTTCCGGGTGTGCAGCACGGCGTCCACGAACCCGCTTTTCAGGCGGGCGTGACGCCCGACCATGATGTTCTCCTCGCTGGTCATGGTGGAGAACAGGCGGATGTTCTGGAAGGTCCGGGCGATGCCGGCCTGGGTGACCTGATCGGGGCGCAGGCCCACCAGTTCACGCCCGGCAAGGCGGATGGTGCCGCGCGTCGGCTGGTAGATGCCGGTGATCATGTTGAAGAAGGTGGTTTTCCCCGCGCCGTTCGGGCCGATCACGCTGACGATGCTGCGGTCGGGGATGTTCATGGTCACGTCGTTCACGGCGGTCAGGCCGCCGAAGACCTTCGTGACGCCCTGCACTTCCAGAATGTTGCCGCTGCCGGTCATTTGCGGCCTCCTGCGGGGTCCTCGTGCTTGGTGGGGGCCACGCCGGGCGAGTACACTTCCGCGCCCGTGTTGCCCAGCGCGCCGGCGTTGCCGTCCACGCTGTCGTCTTCCTGATTGTCGTCGTGGTGCAGTTCGAGCGTGCGGCGTTTGTTGGGCAGCAGACCCTCGGGGCGCAGCAGCATCATGGTCACCAGGATGATCCCGAAGATCAGGCGTTGCAGCTGACCGGGGTTCACCTGCTGCGGGATGCCCAGGTTGGCGGTCGCCTCGCCCAGGCCCGGCAGGATGCGCAGGTTCAGCAGGGTCACGACGGCCGCGCCGAGAATCACGCCGGGGAAGGAGCCCATGCCACCCAGGATGACCATGCTCAGCACGCCGATACTCTGGAACAGGTTGAAGGACTCGGGGCTGATGAAGGTCTGCTTGGCGGCGAAGATCATGCCCATCACGCCCGCGAAGCTCGCGCCGGTCGCGAAGGCGATCAGTTTGGTCTGCACCAGCGGCACGCCCATGGCCTGCGCGGCGACCTCGTCGTCACGGATGGCGATCCAGGCGCGGCCGATGCGGCTACGGTCCAGGCGGACGTTCACCAGCAGGATCACGCCCACGACGATCAGCACCAGCACGTACAGGAACAGCAGGTAGTGCTGGTCCTCCGTGAAGCCCAGCGCCCCGGCCAGCGAGTTGAACCACGGCACCGACGCGCTCCGGATGGGCGTGATGCCCTGCGAACCGGCGGTGTACAGGTCGAGGTTGTTGGCCAGCACGCGGATCACTTCACCCAGTCCCAGCGTGATGATGGCGAGGTAGTCGCCTTTCAGGCGAAGCACGGGCAGGCCGATCAGCACGCCGACGATCGCGGCGGCCAGGATGCTCAGGGCCAGGAACAGCCAGAAGAAGCCAGGGTCGATGCCGTTGGCCAGCCCGGCCGCCTGACCGGACATCAGGACGACCGTCGCGCGCGCCGCGAGGGTCAGGCCCGCCACCAGGCCGAAGGCAGCCAGGCGGAAACTCCAGGTGCTTGTGGCGGTGGGGGCGGTGCGGGCGGTCAGGCGGTTGATGTACACCATGCTGGCCGCCGTGACGACTGTCAGGAACAGGCCGATGGCGAGGGTGCCGGCGTTCGTGGCGCCCGGGTTCTCGCCGTAGTACTTGAGAACCTCGGAGAAGCGGGGGCTGGCGAAGATGCCCCAGGTGTACGCGCCGACCGCGAAGAACGCCACGTAGCCCAGGTCCAGCAGGCCCGCGAGGCCCACCACGATGTTCAGGCCCAGGGCCAGCGCCGCGAAGATCATGATCTGGATGCTCAGGTCCAGCAGGCTGGTGTCTTCACGGCCAGCCCAGGGAAGCACCAGCAGCAGGCTGCCCGCGCCGACCAGGGCGCGCGCCCAGGGCGCGGCGTTCCACAGGTACGCGAACAGGACGTTCGCGAGGAACAGCGACACGAAGAACGCTTCGGTGATGGGGTTTTTCAGGAACTGCCCGGCGGTGCCCATGCCCTCGAGGAGCGGACCGTTGTGCGAGACCAGCAGCACGCCGCTGGTGATCAGGAAGAAGGCGAGCAGCAGGAGGGTCCGGTCGGGTTTGGCCGAGCGCGGCGTCTTGCTGAACATGGAGGGCAGGCTCATACTTTCTCCACGTTGCTCTTGCCGAGCAGGCCGGTGGGTTTGAAGATCAGGATCAGGACCAGCACGATGAACGCCCCGATGCGCTGGTAGCTGGCGTCGATGGCGCCCAGGTTCTCACTGCCGACCACCTGCCCGAGGATGTTGGTCACGCCGATCAGGTTCTGGATGACGCCCAGGGTCAGGCCGCCCAGGACCGCGCCGGGGATGCTGCCGATCCCGCCGAGCACGGCAGCCGTGAAGGCGATGATGCCCGGGTCGAAGCCGCTGTAGGCGTTGACGGTGCCGAACTTCATGCCGAACAGCACGCCGCTGATGCCGCCCAGCGCCCCGCCGATCAGGAAGGTGGCGCTGATCATGCGGTTGCTGTCGATGCCCATCAGGCCGGCCGTCACGCGGTCCTGCGCGACGGCGCGGATTGCCTTGCCGAGGCGGGTGCGGTTCACGAGGTAGTTCAGGATGCCCAGGCTGAGCAGCGCCACGACGACCAGAATCACGTCCTTGAGCTGAAGGTCCACGCCCACGCCACGCAGGAAGTTCCCGAGGGGCGCGCAGCTGCTGGTGGCCGCGCAGAACTTGTCGGCGAACCCGGCAGGCAGGGTGTAGGTCAGGTCGAAGCGGCCCTGGAGTCCCTCGATGACGCGCAGGACGTCCTGCAGGATCAGCGAGACGCCGATGGCGGTGATCAGCGGCACGAGTTTGGGGGCGTTGCGCAGCGGCCGGTACGCGAGGCGCTCGATCAACACGTTCAGCAGGCCCGAGATGGTCATGGCGGCCAGCAGCGCGATGACCAGCTTCAGGTAGCCGTTCATGTCGACGCCTTTGAGCAGGCGGAAGACTTCGAATCCGACCACGGCCCCGGTGACGAACACCTCGGAGTGGGCGAAGTTGATGAGCTGCAGAACGCCGTACACCATGGTGTACCCCAGCGCGATGATGGCGTAGACGAACCCGAGGACGAGTCCGCCGACGATCACGTTGACCAGGAAGGGCAGGAGGGTGGCGAGATCCAAGTAAATTCAACTCCTTTCTGGGAGTGTGGACGCCCGGTCAGTTAGACGGCCAGGGCGTACCACTGAAATGCAACAGTCCGGGCGGAGTGAACGCCTTGCCTTCACTCCCCTGACGCCGTGACCTGCGCGCCCGGCACCGACGGTCACCTGAAATGGTACTCCGGTCACGCACTCGCGCGCCCGTGTGCCCGGCCAGCCGGAAAACAATCGGGGCCGAGCACGCGGCCCGGCCCCAGGATGGTGCGGGGAGGTCTGTTGCAGGGCAGGCGCGTCTATACACGCTCCTGCCCAGGTTGGCGCTTAAGGCTTGGGCGCCTTGACGGGCAGGCTGGTGCTCAGCTTGAACTTGCCGTCCGTGACGTTCATCACGTACAGCGTGCCGGCTTTGCGGTCACCCACCGAGTTGAAGGCCACGTTGCCCGACAGCAGGCCGGTGAAGCTGCCCTTGCGGATGGCGCTCTCCACCTGCGCGCGGCTGGGCAGCTTGTTGCTGTTGCCGCGCACGGCGTTCAGCACGCCCTGCAGCACGACCTTGGCGGCGTCGTAACCGAAGGCCCCGAAGCCCTGGGCGTCGTCGTTGAAGGTCTTCTTGTAGCTGGCGGCGAACACCTTCGCGGCGGGCAGCGCGTCGATGGGCGCGGCGACGGTCGTGAAGTAGATGTTGTTCGCGTTGGCCGCGCCGACGATCACGGGCAGTTCGCCGCTGTCGAGGCCGTCGCCGCCGACCACGGGGGTCGCGACGCCGCTTTCACGCAGCTGCTTGATGAACACGCCCACCTGGTTGTAGATGCCGCCGAAGTAGATGGCGTCGGGCTTCTGCAGCTTGATCTTGGCGATGATGCTGGAGAAGTCGCTCTTCTCCTCGGTGCCCTCGTTCGCGCTGACGGTCACGGCCTTGGCTTTCAGGGCCTTCTCGACTTCCTTGGCCAGACCCTCGCCGTAGGCGGTCTTGTCGTTCAGGATGTAGACCTTCTTGGCCTTCAGGTTGCCGCTGATGAAGTTCGCGCCGGCGGGACCCTGGGAGTCGTCGCGGGCCACGATGCGGTTCATGTTGCTCAGGCCGCGATCGGTGACGCCGTTGGCGGTGTTGGCGGGCGAGACCATGGCGACCTTGCTGGGCTGCAGCGCGGCGCTGGCGGGGATGGCCACGCCGGAGTTCAGGGTGCCCACGACGGCCAGGATCTGGCGGTCGGCGGCGATCTTACGGGCGGCAGCGGTGCCGGTGGCGGGGTCGGCCTGGTCGTCGTAGGGCACGAGCACGAGGTCGAAGCCGAGTTTCTTGAACTGGGCCTTGTACTCGTTGACGGCCAGCTGGGTGCCGTTGCGGATCTGGGTGCCCAGGTCGCTCTGGCCGCCGGACAGTGGGCTGAGGCTGGCGATCTTGATGGTGGTCTGGGCGGACGCGCTGCCGAGGGCGAGGGCTGCCAGGACGGTAAGGCTCAGGGCGGTTTTCTTCATGGGGCCTCCAGATATAGGTACACGTCGGGTCTGTTAACCCGGGTGCGGTGTGGTGATGCCGAGATTCTATGGAGCGCTTTAGGTCATGTCAATGCGCCGCTCATGAGTGCGCTTGAAATGATTCTGGCAACACCACCTTGATACCATTCTGAAATTGCCGCGAACCTCCTGCATCCAGCAATCAGGTTGCTCTGACTGGCGCTGGTGAATCCGGAACGAGTGATTCCATGCACGCGGGCGCAAGAAGCGCCTTTCCGCCCCCGCGCGTCGGCCCCCGGTGAATGAAGGCGCCGGTCAAATGCAGACCAGCGGACGCAGACCGGGGCCGGTCCCGCCGGTGGAACCCCGGTGCCGGGCAGCGCAGGATCAGATCAGGTCGAGGTAACGGTCGAGTTCCCACTGGTGGACGGCCGCGCTGTACTCGCGCCACTCGGCGCGTTTGGCCGCCACGAAGTGATCCATGACGTGCTCGCCGAGCGCACGTCGCATCACCTCGTCCTTCTCGAGTTCCTCGACGGCCTCGCGCAGGTCGCTGGGCAGTTCGCGTACGCGGTGGTGACGTTTCTCGCGGACCGTCATCTTGAAGATGTTGCGCTGAATGGCCGGCGCGGGCTCCATCCGGCCCTCCAGGCCGTCCAGCCCGGCGGCGAGCATCACGGCCAGCGCCAGGTACGGGTTGCAGCTCGGGTCGGGCATGCGCACCTCGGCGCGCGTGGAGTTCCCGCGCTTGGCGGGAATGCGGATCAGGGCCGAGCGGTTGCTGGTACTCCAGGCCACGTTCACGGGCGCCTCGAAGCCCGGCACCAGCCGTTTGTAGCTGTTCACCAGCGGATTGGTGATGGCCGTCATGCCGCCCGCGTGGTCCAGCAGGCCCGCGATGAACTGTTCGGCCGTGCGGGACAGTCCGTACTCGCCGGCCGGGTCCGCGAAGGCGTTCACGCCGTCACGGAACAGGCTCAGGTGGCAGTGCATGCCGCTGCCGTTCACGCCGGGGATCGGCTTGGGCAGGAATGACGCCAGCAGCCCGTACTCCAGCGCGACCCGCTTGACCACGAACTTGAACGTCGCGATGCGGTCCGCGGTTTCCAGGGCCGGGGCGTACCGGAAGTCGATCTCGTGCTGGCCCGGCGCGACCTCGTGGTGGGCGGCCTCGATCTCGAAGCCCATCTCGACGAGCTTGTTGGTGATCTCGCGGCGGATGCGTTCACCCTTGTCGATGGGGGCCAGGTCGAAGTACCCGGCCTTGTCGTGCGTGACGGTGCTGCCCAGTCCGGCCGGTGTGCGCTCGAACAGGAAGAATTCCGGTTCCGTACCGACGAACATCTCGAAGCCCAGCGCCTGCGCCCGCGCGATCTGCCGCTTGAGCACCTGCCGGGGATCGCCCTCGAAGGGGGTGCCGTCGGGCAGGGCCACGTCGCAGATCAGCCGGGCGACCTTGCCGCGCTCGCCCTCCTCGCGGGAGAACTGCGGATAGATCAGGAACGTGCCCAGGTCCGGGCGCAGCAGCATGTCGGACTCCTCGACGCGCGTGAAGCCCTCCACGGCGCTGCCGTCGAATGTCACGTCGCCGTTCAGGGCCTTCTGGAACTGCGATTTGGGCACCTCGACGTTCTTGGTGGTGCCCAGGATGTCGGTGAACTGCAGGCGCAGGAACTTGACTTCCGCCTCGTGCAGGCGGGCCAGGATGCTCTCGCGGGTGGGGCCGCCCGGCTGGGTGGGTCGGGCCGGCACTTCAGGAGAGGCCGGCGTGGCGGTGGAACGGCTGGAACGGGTGGGCATCTGAAACGAACCTCCGGCGGAAACGGCTGAGAGTGCACAAAAGTGAAAAGAGGAAACGGAACGGAAGCGCGGGCGGCAGGTCAGGGCGCCGCGCGGGCAGCGGGGCCGGGGTCCGCCGCGCCTTCCTGTCCGGGCGCTTGGCCCGCCCGGTGGTCCGGCACACCCCATCCGGTCGTCCCGAAATGGTACGACCTTCCTGGCGGTCCGTCACGCCGGCCGGCTGCCACCCTCCCCGGGGCACACCCCAGGCCCCGGTGCAACTTGTTCCGTTCAATACGCCCGGACGTTCATTCCGGGAATGACAAGCTGCACTTCCGGCGGGGGGTGTGTCCCGGAAAGTCGGCTGCTGACGTCATCTTGTGCAGGAGAATGCGTTGACCCCGCGAAAGCAGACTCCTATACTCGCGGGCAGTGAGCGGGTCACACGGACCGGCGCGGCGTGAGATCACGGGATGCCCCACGCCACGCACCACGGTCCAGGCCCGCGACAGGGAGCGACATGAACCAGGACTTCGACGTCAACTCGGCCGCACGCAACTGGCGCGTGGACACCACCCCCTCCGCCTCCCCGCTGGAGGTCGTGAACGACCTGTTCGCCAGCGACGTGCTGACCCTCGAACAGCTCAAGGCCCGCCTCAGCAAGAGCGCCTACAAGAGCCTGCAGGCCACCGTGGAACGCGGCGCGCAGCTGGACGCCAGCATCGCCGACACCGTCGCCCTGGCCATGAAGACCTGGGCCATGGAGAAGGGCGCCACGCACTACACCCACTGGTTCCAGCCGCTGACCGGCTCCACCGCCGAGAAGCACGACTCGTTCCTGAACCCCGCCGGTGACGGCGTGGCCATCATGTCCTTCTCCGGCAAGGAACTCATCCAGGCCGAACCCGACGCCAGCTCCTTCCCGTCCGGCGGCCTGCGCGCCACCTTCGAGGCGCGCGGCTACACCGCCTGGGACCCCTCCTCCCCGGCGTTCATCATCCGGCACGCCAACGGCGCGACCCTGTGCATCCCCAGCGTGTTCGCCTCCTGGACCGGCGAGGCCCTCGACCTGAAAACCCCGCTGCTGCGCTCCATCGAGGCCCTGAACAGCGCCGTGACGCCCGCCCTGGAACTGTTCGGCGCCAGCGCCGGCACCCGCGTGGGCAGCAGCCTGGGCGCCGAGCAGGAGTACTTCCTGATCGCCGAGGAGTACTACTACCGCCGCCCCGACCTGGTCATGACCGGCCGCACCCTGTTCGGCGCCAAACCCCCGCGCGGCCAGGAACTCGAGGACCACTACTTCGGCGCCATTCCCGACCGGGTCCTGAGCTTCATGACCGACGCCGAGATGCAGCTGTACGCGCTGGGCATCCCGGTCAAGACCCGCCACAACGAGGTCGCGCCCGGCCAGTTCGAGATCGCCCCGATCTTCGAGCACTCCAACATCGCCGCCGACCACCAGCAGCTGATCATGCAGGTCCTGCGCACCACCGCCCGCAAGTACGGCCTGGTCTGCCTGATGCACGAGAAACCCTTCGCGGGCGTGAACGGCAGCGGCAAGCACTGCAACTGGAGCATGGCCACCAACGCCGGCGAGAACCTGCTGGAACCCGGCGACACCCCCCACGAGAACATGCAGTTCCTGTTCTTCTGCACTGCCGTCCTGAAAGCCGTCGACACCCACCAGGACCTGCTGCGCGCCTGCGTCGCCAGCGCCAGCAACGACCACCGCCTCGGCGCGAACGAGGCCCCGCCCGCCATCATCTCCATCTTCCTGGGCAGCGAACTGACCGACATCTTCGACCGCATCGTCAGCGGCCAGGGCGGCAGCGGCAAGTCCGCCGGCCTGATGGGCCTGGGCAGCTCCGTCCTGCCCGAGATTCCCGTGCACGCCGGGGACCGCAACCGCACCAGCCCGTTCGCCTTCACCGGCAACAAGTTCGAGTTCCGCGCCGTGGGCTCCTCGCAGAGCATCAGCTTCCCGATCACGGTCCTGAACGCCATTGTCGCCGAGAGCGTCTCTGAACTGACGGCCGAACTGAAGGCGCAGCTGGACGCCGGGCAGAGCCTCGACGAGGCCGTCACCGCGCTCGTCAAACGCACCTACCAGCAGTACCAGCGCATCGTCTTCAACGGCGACGGCTACAGCGACGCCTGGCACCAGGAAGCAGAGCAGGTGCGCGGCCTGCTGAACCTGCGCACCACCCTCGACGCCATCGAGCACCTGAACAGCCCGAAGAACACCGCCCTGTTCAGCAAACTGGGCATCCTGAACGAACGCGAACTCGCGGCCCGTCAGGAAATCATGTACGACATCTACTTCAAGACGGTGAACATCGAGGGTGAAACCACCGAGTACATGGCCCAGACGCAGATCCTGCCCGCCGCGCTGAACTACCTCGCGGACCTCGGCAAGGTCGGCGGCAACCGCGCCGCACAGGCCGTCACCGCCGAGGTCAGCGCCGCCGCCGACGCCCTGTACGACGCCATCCAGGCCCTGCGCGTCCAGAACGAAGCGCTGGGCGGCGACGAGGTCCACGAGAAGGCCCACCACATGCGGGACCACGTCCTGCCCGCCATGAGCGAGGTCCGTACCGCCGCCGACCGCCTCGAGAAGGTCGTCAGCAGCAAACTCTGGCCGCTGCCCACCTACCGCCAGATGCTCTTCGTCAAGTAATACGGACTCCGATTGAATGGGCTGCAAAGCCCGCTGGGTCCGAGCGAAGCGAGTGGGAGCTGGGCGGGTTCCGGACGTGGAGCCGACAATCCGGTGAAGTTCCGGGTTGTCAGCGAAACAAACGGAATCCGTCTAAGGCCCGTCAGGGGAGGGAGTCGGCCGGAGGGAGTGAGGCCCGGCCCCCTCCGCCCCGGCCACACCACCCGACGCACCCCGGTGACCCGCCCTGCTTCCACGCAGGCGGGTCACTCTCTTCCGTCCACTTCACATACGGACTGCCGTCTGTTCCGTTCACAATCCGCCGCCCCACCGATCTGTCAGCGCCACGCCCGCCAGTGCGCGTCCCGCTCCTCCTTTGCGGGGCCGCTTCAAGGGTCGTATCCGCTCGGGTTGAACGGGGTTGGCACCCCACTCAACCGGAGTGCGCAGCACTCCCTCCTGCCCCCGTCACGCGGAGTAAACTGCGGGCGTGTTGAATCTGCTTCGCCGCCCCGCCGTGACCCCCGCCGAACTGGACGAGGGACTGCGGGCGCTGGGACTGGACGGGTCGCAGCACGTGATCGTGCACGCGAGCCTGAAGTCCTTCGGCACGCTGGACGGGGGCGCCCGGACGGTCGTGGAGAGCCTGTCGCGGCGCACGGCCACCCTGGTCGCCCCGGCCTTCACGTACTCGACGCTGCTGTCACGGCCGACCTCGACCACGCACGCCCGTTTCCACCGGGACAGCCGGGTCAGCCGCGATATCGGGCGGGTCCCGCAGGAACTCGTGGACCGCGCCGAGGCCCTGCGGTCCTTTCACCCGACCCTGAGTTTCGTGGCCCTGGGCCAGGAGGCGGCGCGCATCACCGAGGCGCAGTCGCTGGGCAGCCCGTACCAGCCGGTCGGGGCGCTGTACGACCTGAACGGGTACGCGCTGCTGATGGGCGTGGATTTCGGCAGCAACACCAGCGTGCACTACGGCGAGCACCTCGCGGGCATGCCGCTCCTGACGCGCTACGTGCCGCTGGACGGACAGGTGCTGCCCACCGCCTTCCCGAACTGCTCGGCGGATTTCGATCATCTGGCCCCGGAGGTCCATGCGGGGCTGCGCAGCGTGCAGGTGGGGTCCTCCACGCTGCGCCTGTACCGCGTGCGGGACCTGGTGGACGCCACGGTGCGCCTGCTGGGCCGCGACCCGGAGGCGCTGCTGTGCACCTACCGGGGGTGCCGCTGCCAGGAGGTGCGGGCGCTGGTGCGCGCCCAGGGCCTGACACCGCGCCCGCACCAGGGTCTGATCAGCTGAAGGTGCATCCCCACGGGCCCGGTCAGCTGAGGTGCATCCACACAGGCCCGGTCAGCTGAGGCGTTTCTCGCTGGAATGACCGGGCCGCACGCGCAGGTCCGGGCGGACGTGGTGCGCGGCGTGGTTGGCGGCCACGGCCGCCTGCGCCAGCCCCACCGAGATCAGCTTGAAGTCCTGCCCGGACGCCGCCACGTCGCCCGCCACGAACACGCCGCTCAGGGCGGTCCGGCCGCCCACGCCGTCCGGCACGTACTCGCCCTGCCAGCCGAGCGGCCAGCCCTGCACGGGCGTCAGGTCCGGCAGGTAGCCGTTCAGGATCAGCACCGTGTCGGCCGGCACGTCGCGCGGCTGACCGTCCACGGTGAGGGCCGCGCCGGTCGGCGTGACGTTCAGCAGCACGGCGGGAGCGAGGACGTCCAGCCGGCCGGTGTGCCCCGCCTCCGCCAGGGCGTCCAGGTCGGCGGGACTGCCCCGGAACCCGGCGCGGCGGTGCGTGAGGGTCACCTGCGCGCCCGCCTGCGCGAGTTCCAGCGCGGCGCGCGTGGCCTGCGGCACGCCGCCCACGATCAGCACGCGGCGGCCCGCGAGTGCAGCCGGGTCGGGCACGTCGGTCCGCACGTCCGGGTGCGTGCCGGGCACGCGGGCCTCGCGCGGCCGCAGGGCGCCCAGACCTGCCGCCAGGATCACGGCGCCCGCCCGGTAGGTCCGTGGGCCGTGAGGTCCGAGCGTGCCGACGCGCCACTCCTCACCGTCCGCTTCCAGCGTGCGGGCCAGGGTGTTCAGGTGCAGCTGTGCGGGCAGGCCGTCCAGTTGCCGGACCAGTCCGGCGATCACGTCTGCGGCGGGCGCGGCGGGCAGGCCCGGCACGTCGTACACGCGCCGGTCCGGGTAGAGGGCGGTCAGCTGCCCGCCGGGTTCGTGCCGGGCGTCCAGCACGGTCACGTTCAGGCCGCGCCACGCGGCGTAGAACGCGGCGTGCAGTCCGGCGGGCCCGGCGCCGACGATCAGCACGTCGGCGTCACGGTCAGGGGGAAGGGGGGCGTTCATGCGGCGAGTATGCCAGAACGCCCTGCCCGGCCCCTCCCGCGCGGGCCGCTCAGGCCTGGCGGTGGCCGAGCATCATCTCGCGGTGCACGACCTTGCGGCGGGGGCGGCCCTCGGCCTGCCCGGTCGCGAGTTCGTGCGCGTCGAGGGTCTGCCAGTCCGCGAAGGAGTACACCTGCACGCCCCGACCGGCCAGCAGGGCGTCCACGGACGCACGGGTGGGGTGGGCCGCGCCGGGCAGGTGGCCGCCGTTCACGTCGGCCAGCAGGTGCGCGACGGTGTCGGTGGCGTCCTTGCGGTTGGTGCCGACCACGCCGCTCGGGCCGCGTTTGATCCACCCGGCGGTGTACTCGCCCACGCGGCCTTCCACGCGGCCTTCCTCGTTGGGGATCACGCCGCGCCGCTCGTCGAAGGGCACGCCGGGCAGCGCCACGCCCCGGTACCCGACCGAGCGCAGCACCATCTGCACGGGCAGCACCTCGTACTCGCCGGTGCCGACGGCGTTGCCGTTCTCGTCCAGGCGGTTGCGTTCCACCTTCAGGCCGCCCACGCGCCCGGTGCCGTCGTCAATGATCTCGGTGGGGGAGACCAGGAAGCGCAGGTGCACGCGGCGGGGTTTGCCCTGCGGGGTGCGGGCGGCGAAGTCGCGCAGCACCTCGATGTTCTTCTTCTTCACGTTGTCGGTGACGGCGGCCTCCTCGGCCTCGGTCAGGGCGATCTCGGCGGGGTCCACGACAGGTTCGGATTCGTGCAGTTCGCCGAATTCACGCAGTTCCTTGGTCGTGAAGGCTGCCTGCGCCGGGCCGCGCCGTCCCAGGATCCACACGTCCTTCACGTGGCTGTGTTCCAGGGCGTCCAGGGCGTGCGCGGCGATGTCGCTGCTGCGCAGTTCCTCCGTGGTCTTGGCGAGGATGCGGCTCACGTCGAGCGCCACGTTTCCCACGCCGACCACGGCGACCCCGCCGGCGTTGAGGACCATCTCGCGGGCGGCGGCGTCCGGGTGGCCGTTGTACCACGCGACGAACTCGGTGGCGCTCATGGAGCCGGTCAGGTCCTCGCCGGGAATGCCCAGGCGGCGGTCACTGCTGGCGCCGACCGTGTACAGGATGGCGTCGTAGTGGGTCACGGCGTCCTCGTGCGTCAGGTCCGTGCCGAATTCCACGTTGCCCAGGAAGCGCACGCGCGGGTCGCCGAGGGTCTTCTCGAAGCCGCGCGTGACGCTCTTGATGGTCAGGTGGTCCGGGGCCACGCCGTAGCGCACCAGGCCGTAGGGGGTGGGCAGGCGGTCGAAGACGTCGATGTCGACGTTCAGGTCGCTTTTCAGCAGGGCCTCGGTGGCGAAGATGCCGCTGGGGCCGCTGCCGATCACGGCGACGCGCAGGGGTCGGTCGGGGGTGACTGTCAGGCTCATGCGGTTGAGTCTAAAGGTCAACTGCTTGGGGGGGAATGGCAACGCGGCCCGCTGTCCAGCCCGGATGGTGTCACGTGGACGGAAACACGGCCGGGAAGCCATGCGAACACGCTGCCCGGCGTGAGGACCGGGCAGCGCTGGATGGAACGGGAGTGGTGGGCGGTGGCTCAGGCGGCGGCGATGGTCTGAAGGGCCGACTCGTTCTTCAGGGTGATCTTGCCGTACCCGGCGCTGATGACGCCCTCGCGGGACAGTTCGCCGACGACCTTGGTGACGGTCTCGCGCACACTGCCGACGGCGGCGGCCAGTTCGTCGTGCGTGGCGTAGATCATGGTCTCGCCGCTGTCGAGCTGGGTGGCCAGGGCGGTGTCCTTGAGTTCCAGGAGTTCCCCGGCGATGCGGGCGCGCAGCCGCTTGCCGACGAGGCGGTAGATGCTCTCGTAGGCGCGTTCCAGCGTGCGCACGAGGTGGGTGGTGACCACGAGGTTGTCCTCGGCGCTCATGAGGGCGGGGTTGATCACGTCGATGCTGGAGTCGGTGACGGCCTCGGCGAAGTAGGCGCGGTTCACGCCGGCCAGGGCTTCCTCGCCGAAGTACTCGCCGGGTTTGACGTACCGCAGGGTCAGGCCGTTGCCGTCGTCGTCCATGGTGTGGACGCGCACGAGGCCGGTCGAGACGCGGTAGAGCATGTCGCTCTTGCCGGGGTAGAGGATGACGGCGCCGGGGCGGTAGGTGACGGTGTCCACGAAGGTCCGGGGGGTGCTGGTGTGGCTGGTGATCATTGTGTGCGCCTCCTTGGGCGGTGTGAGAGGGGGGAAACGGGGTGTCGGGGGCTTATTCCCGACCTGCTCACAGTGTAACCCAATATCACTTTTTTGTAAACACTTTTGTTTCTTTAATCAGCATTGAGATTACAGATCACCCGGTCAGACCCGCCCCTCCCGAGCCCCGGCAGCACGGCGTTCCCACGCACCGTCGCGGCCCGACCAGCCTCACCCGGCGCTCACCGCCCCCGGCCGGACAGCACACCGGACTCCCGGAACGGCAGTGGGCGGCGAGGCCCTCACCACGCCGCCCACCCTGCCCGGAGGCCGGGGTTCAGCCGATCAGAGTTCGTCCTCGCGGCGGATCGGGAAGGCGCTGATCACGCTGTCCTTGTCGGACACGTTGATCACCTTCACGCCCTGCGCGTTGCGGCCCGTCACGCGGACCTCCTCCACGCGGGTACGGATCACGGTGCCCTTCTCGGTCAGGACCATCAGTTCCTCGTCCCCGGCCACGCGGGCCAGGGTGACCAGCTTGCCGGTCTTCTCGGTCACGTCCAGCGTGATCACGCCCATCCCGCCGCGTCCCTTGGCGGGGTACTCCCCGACCGGGGTGCGTTTGCCCAGTCCGCACTCGCTGACGGCCAGCAGCTCGCTCTCCTCGTCCCCGCCGGGCACCAGTGCCATGCTGACCACGGCGTCCTGCTCACCCTCGCGCAGGCGGATGCCGATCACGCCCTGCGTGGCGCGTCCGGTGTCACGCACCTCACTCGACTCGAAGCGCATGGCCTTGCCGTTGCGGGTGGCCAGGACCACGTGATCGCCGTCCTGCACGATCCCCACACTGATCAGCTCGTCGCCCTGCTGCAGGTTGATGGCGATCAGGCCCGCCGAGGTGATGTTGCCGTAGTCGGTGATCAGGGTCTTCTTCACCACGCCGTTCCGGGTCGCGAAGATGAAGCAGCCCGGCTCCTCGAAGCCCCCCACGCTCAGGACCGACGCGATGTTCTCGTCGTCACGCAGGCCCGGCAGCAGGTTGCGGATGTGGGTGCCCTTGGCGTCCCGGCCCGCCTCCGGCAGGTCGTAGATCTTCTCGTGGAACACGCGGCCCTTGTCGGTGAAGAACAGCAGGAAGTCGTGCGTGCTGCCGACGAACACGCGGGTGTTCACGTCCTCGTCACGCAGCTTGCCGCCCGACGAACCGCGCCCGCCCCGGCCCTGGGCGCGGTAGGCGTCGAGCTTGGTGCGCTTGAGGTACCCGGCGCGGGTCATGGTGATGACCATGTCCTCGACGGCGATCAGGTCCTCCTTGCTGATGTCCTCCTCGAGCAGCGTGATGGTGCTGCGGCGCTCGTCGCCGTAGTTGTCGCGCACGGCGCGGATTTCCTTCTTGATCTCCTTCCAGAGCAGGCCCTCGTCGCCCAGGATGGAGCGCAGGAACGCGATGGTCTTCTGCAGCTCGTCGTACTCGGCCATCAGCTTCTCGCGCTCCAGGCCCACCAGGCGCTGCAGGCGCATGTCCAGGATCGCCTGGGACTGCTCCTCGCTCAGGCCGAAGCGGACCATCAGCGAGTCGCGCGCCTCGGTGCCGGTGTTGCTGGACCGGATCAGGTTGATGACCTCGTCGATGTGGTCGAGCGCCTTGATCAGTCCCTCGAGGATGTGGGCGCGGGCCTCGGCCTTCTTCAGTTCGTACTGCGTGCGGCGCGTGACGACGTCCTTGCGGTGCGCCAGGAAGTAGCGCATGGTGTCCACCAGCGGCAGCACGCGCGGTTCGCCGTTCACGATGCTGAGGTTGATGACCGTGAAGGTGCCCTGCAGCTGCGTGTACTTGTACAGCTGGTTCAGGACCAGCGTGGGAATCGCGCCGCGCTTGAGTTCCACCACGATCCGCACCGGGTCCTTGCGGTCGGACTCGTCGCGCAGGGCCGAGATGTCGGGGATCTTCCCGGCCTTGTACATGGCGCTGATCGTCTGGATCAGGTTGGTCTTGTTCACCTGATACGGGATCTCGCTGATGATGATCTGGTTGCGGCCGTTCTTCTCCTCGATGCGGGCCTTGCCGCGCACCTTCAGCCCGGCGTGGCCGGTGGCGTAGGCGTCACGGATGCCCTGCTTGCTGATGCGCCCGCCGGTCGGGAAGTCCGGGCCGGTCACGTGCTGCATCATGTCGTCCAGGCCGATGTGCGGGTCGTCGATCAGGGCCAGCAGGCCATTGCAGATCTCGGTGAGGTTGTGCGGCGGGATGTTCGTCGCCATGCCCACCGCGATGCCGGAGGCGCCGTTGATCAGCAGGTTCGGCACGGCCGAGGGCAGCACGCTGGGTTCGACGGTGGTCTCGTCGTAGTTGGGTTTCAGGTCGACGGTCTCTTTTTCCAGGTCGGCCAGGACTTCCTCGGCGACCTTGGTCATGCGGGCCTCGGTGTAGCGCATCGCGGCGGGCGGGTCGCCGTCGATGGAGCCGAAGTTCCCCTGCGGGTGGACCATCGGGTAGCGCATGTTCCACCACTGGCCCAGGCGGACCATGGCGTCGTAGATGGACGAGTCGCCGTGCGGGTGGTACTTCTTCATGACCTCGCCGACCACGGACGCCGACTTGGCGTGTTTCTGGTTGGCGTACAGGCCCTCGAGCATCATGGCGTACATGATCCGGCGCTGCACGGGCTTGAGGCCGTCGCGCACGTCGGGCAGCGCGCGGTCCACGATCACGTTCATGGCGTAGTTGATGAAGTTGGTCTTGACTTCGCTGGTGATGTCAACGGGGTGAATTCCGGTCATGGTGCTCCAGTCGTGCGGGTCCGGGCGTGGCAGGTGCCGCGCCGCAGGAGTGAGATGGGGAGGTCCCGGCGCAGGGCCAGGGATGGAACGATTCTAGCACGATTATGTTCAGGGCGTAATAGAACCGAGTCCTTCTATGCTCCCCATTGTACCCGAAAACACCCCCGGACACCGCGACCCCCACCACCACCGGAACCCGCCCAGCACCAGCAAAATCAGCCCTCCATGACAGTCCGGACCCCACCCGCCCCGGACGGCGCACTCAACCACCGCCCCCGTCTGCCCGGCCTGACCCCCGGCCCACTGATACGGACGGCTGTCTGGTTCGTTCACACCCCGCCCACGCACCGGGTTGCCAGCACCACGCCCGACCGTCCTCCGGGCTCCCACGCTGCGCAGCCGCCCGCCGGGTCCGTATGATACGGATTCCGTCTGTTTCGCCAACAATCCGGAACTGCACCGGATTGCCGGCTCCACGTCCGGAACCCGTTTTTCTCCTACTCGCTCCGCTCGGATTGAACGGGCCTTGCAGCCCATTCAATCGGAGTCCGTATGAGAACGCGCGTGCGGCAGGGGCACCACCCCTGCCGGTCTGCCAGTCACCACCCCCCGCTGACCGCGCGTACCCTTTATGATGCGCTCACATGCTTGATCAACTCACGCAACTCGTCAGGGACGTGGACGGCGCCTGGGCCGCAGCGATCGGTGGCCTGGACGGCCTGCTCATCGAGGGGTACTCCACCGCCACCACCGACCTCAACCTGCTGATCGCCGAGCACGCCGGCCTGTACCGCTCGGCCAGCACCGCCTACGCCACCACCCTGAACGGCGGCCAGACCCGCGAACTGTACCTGCGCGGCGAACGCCTGAGCGTGTACCTGCACCCCATCAAGGCCGACTACTTCCTGCTGCTGGCCGTCGACGCCCGCAGCAACCTCGGGCAGGCCCGCCTGTACGGCCGCGACACCGCCCGCAAACTGGAGGCCACCCTGTGATCATCGACCCCCTGCGCACCCTGCCCGGCGTGATCGCCGCCGCCCTGGTCGGCCCCGACGGCCTGCCCATCGAGACGCACGGCGAGGGCGGCGACGCCATGGCCGCCGAACTCAGCGCCCTGCGCACCAGCCTGGACCGCACCGGCCGCCGCCTGGGCGCCGGGGAGGTCACCCGCATCGCCTTCACCAGCGAACGCATCGAGGTCGTCGCCGTCTCCAGCGGCGACTTCGTGCTGGGGGCCGCCATGGCGCGCGGCACCGACACCCGCACCGCCCAGCAGACCCTGGCCCGCCTGGCCCTGGAACTCGGGCACCTGCCCCGACCGGAGACCGCATGATCGAGGCCCTGATGGACGTGCGCGGCGTGCGCCACACCGCCCTGGTCGCCAGCGACGGCCGCGTCGTGGCCCGCGCCGGGCTGCCCGAGGAACAGCTGGGCGCGGAACTGACCCTGATCGCCGCCGGCCGCGCCGTGATCGGCAGCCTGCAGGCCAACCTGAACACCGGCGACTGGCAGGAACTGCTGCTGGACGTCGAGGGTGGCCCCGTCCTGCTCACCCCGCACGGCGACCAGATCCTCCTGACCGCCTTCGACGAGGTCGCCAGCCTGGGCCGCGTGCGCTTCGCGGTGCGCCGCCTGCTCGGCACCGCCTGACGGCCCGCGTTCCCGCGTGTCGCGTGCCGGAGTGCGTTGCATTCGTCCCGGCGCCCGCGCGCTAGCGTAGGCGCATGGACCGTCCCCGCCGCCTGCGCCGCACGCCCGCCCTGCGCGCCCTGACCCGCGAGGTGCACCTGCACCCAGAGCAGTTCATCCACCCGATCTTCGTGCATGAACGCGACACCGTCACCGACATCGCCACCATGCCCGGCGTGCAGCGCCACTCCATCGGGAGTGCCGTCCAGCAGGCCCGCGAGGCCCTGGCCCTCGGCGTGCCCAGCGTGATCCTGTTCGGCATTCCCGACCACAAGGACGCCCTGGGCACCCAGGCGTACGCCGAGGAAGGCATCATCCAGCGGGCCACGCGCGCCATCAAGGCCAGCGTGCCCGAGGTGAATGTCATTGCCGACACCTGCCTGTGCGAGTACACCGACCACGGCCACTGCGGCCCGCTGTGCGAGGTGCCCGGCCTGAGCGGCCAGGACGCCTGGACGGTCGACAACGACGCCAGCCTCGCCCTGCTCGCGCAGACCGCCGTGTCACAGGCCCGCGCGGGCGCCGACGTGATCGCCCCGAGCGCCATGATGGACGGGCAGGTCGCCGCGATCCGCGCCGCACTGGACGGGGCGGGCTTCACGCACGTCCCGGTCATGAGTTACGCCGTGAAGTACGCCAGCGCCTACTACGGCCCCTTCCGGGACGCCGCCGGGTCCACCCCCAGCGTCGGGAACCGCGCCACCTACCAGATGGACCCCGCCGGCGGCTACCGCGAGGCGCTGCGCGAGGCCCGCCTGGACGCCGAGCAGGGCGCCGACACACTGATGGTCAAACCCGCCCTGGCGTACCTGGACGTCCTGAACCTCCTGAAACGCGAATTCGACCTGCCGGTCGTGGCGTACAACGTCAGCGGCGAGTACTCCCTGATCAAGGCCGCCGCCGCCGCCGGCTTCATGGACGAACGCCGCACCGTCCTCGAAACCCTGACCGGCTTCAGGCGCGCCGGAGCGGACGCCATCATCACGTACCACGCGCTGGACGCCGCCCGCTGGCTCGCCGAGGACGCCCGCGCATGACCAGCGCCGTCAACCCCATCCGCGTGGACTGGATTCCCACCGGCCTGTGGCCGGGCCGCCTGGGCCTGACCTTCGCGCCCGGCAAGAAGGGTGGCAGCGTGTACCAGCCGGGCGTCACGCACGACCGCAGCGTCACGGACGACATGCGGACCCTCGCGCAGCAGGGCACGAACGTCATCGCGCCCCTCATCGAGGACTTCGAATTCGACCTGCTGGGCATGGACGGCTACCACGACGCCGCCTCCGCGCACAGCATCGAGATCGCCCCGTACCCCATCCCCGACCGGCACGCCCCACACGACCCGCGTGACTTCGCCGCGTACATCGACGAACTCATGACCCACCTGCTCGACGGCCGCAGCGTCGTCGTCCACTGCCGGGGCGGGCTGGGCCGCGCGGGCCTGACCGCCGCGTGCCTGCTCGTGCAGGGCGGCCTGGGCGCCCACGACGCCATCGCCCTGGTCCGCCAAACCCGCAGCCCGCACGCCATCGAGACGCGAGGGCAGGAGCAGTTCATCCACGACTTCGCCCAGTGACTGGAGGTCACCCATGATCAGCGTCGCCAACCGCATCCACGTGAAGGCCGAGTACCACGACATCTTCGAGCAGCGGTTCCGTGACCGCGCCGGACTGGTGGACGGCATGCCCGGCTTCATCGCCAACCACGTCCTGCGCCCCACCCGGGACGGCGACCCGTTCGTGGTGCTGACCTTCTGGGAGTCCCGCGAGTCCTTCGAGGCCTGGACGACCAGCGACGCCTTCCGGCAGGGGCACGCCCGCAGCGGCACCCTCCCGAAAGACGCGTTCAGCGGCCCGAACGTCCTGGAAATCCACGAGGTCGTCACCCGCTGACCGGGACCGGCAGGGCTACACTGGGCGCATGAAGTTCCATGCCCTGCTCGGCGCGGCCCTGCTCGCCTCCGTCCTCGGCGCGTGCGCGCCTGCCGTCACCGCCCCGCAGACCGGGCGGATCGTGAACGCCGTGACCGGCGAGGAAGGCACCGTGACCTTCACGCGCGGGACCCTCACGCCCCACGTGGGTGACCCGTTCGCGCCCGACAACGCCACCCTCCGCATCGGTGGGCGCACCTACACGGGCCGCACGTACCTGATCGGGAACGGCGCGCTGCCCGGCGGACTGGGCTTCAGCGTGGCGTTCGGCGCCAGCAGCGGCAGCGACGGAAGCGCCGTGACGGGCGGCGGCACCCGCGTGGAGGGCGGCCGCCCCGTCCCCGCCTACACCGGCAACCTGATCGCCCGCGCGGACAGCGACCCGCCTGCCCTGCTGACCTGCACCCTGACCGTGGACGCGCAGGAACGCGGCATCGGCGAGTGCTTCGACGGGGCCGGCACCCGCTACGCCCTCCAGTTCTGAATGGAGCCTCCGGTTGAAAGGTTCGCAGAATCTTTCAACCCGAGCGGATGCGAGTAGGAGTGATACGGACTCCGATTGAATGGCTTACAAAGCGGTTCAATCCGAGCGGATGCGAGTAGGAGAGAAGCGGGTTCCGGACGTGGAGTCGGCAATCCGGTGAAGTTCCGGATTGTCGGCGAAATAAACGGAATCCGTTTCAGTCAGGAAGGCTGCGCATGATCGTGTCAGATCGGTATTCGGTGATCCAGGGGTCCAGGCTCCCCTCGCAGAAGTCGTCCAGGCGGGACACGTTCTGCGGGACGTTCACGGTCCAGCGGGGTTCGCGTGACAGGGTCACGAGGTCGGCGGTGTGACCCACCGCGCCCGGCCAGCCCAGCCCTTCGCTGCGGGGGCTGACTGGGCGGCCGGGGTAGCTGGACTGGTCTGGGAACGACGTTGCAGGGGAGCGGAACGAGGTGGACGCAGCGCTCCGAGAGTCCCGCGTCTGGAGTCCCACCAACCCGGTCTCGTCACCCACCTGGCCCTCCTCCGCTGGTGAACGCTGCTTCCGACGGGATGGGTGACCTGAAGAACTGACGGAACGCCCCGCGTCCGTTCTCAGGTCAGGAGGCGTTGCAGGAACCACACGCCGCCTGTCGCGGTGATCGCGGTGGCGGTCACGCGCAGGGACGTGCGGGTGATGTGCGGCCCGGCGCGGCGCAGCAGGTGCAGTGCGGCGGCGGCGACCAGCAGGATGCACAGTTGTCCGACTTCCACGCCGACGTTGAACGCCGCGAGGGACCACGTGGCGGCGTCTGCGGGGAGGGTCTGTTCACGCAGGACGCTGGCGAAGCCGAAGCCGTGGATCAGTCCGAACGCGAAGGCCAGAGCGGCGCGCGGGTCGCGGGTGGGGGCAACCCTGGGGGAAGTGCGGCGCAGGACGCGCAGGTCATGCAGGCCGACCACCACGATGCTCAGCGCGATGACACTCTCGACCAGGCGGTCCGGGAGTTGCACGGCGTTCAGGGTGGCGAGGGCCAGGGTGACGCTGTGCGCGGCCGTGAACGCCGTGACGATCTTCACCTGCGTGCGGGTCCGGCCGCCGAGCAGGACCAGTGCCAGCACGAACAGGATGTGGTCCGGCCCGATGAAGATGTGATGCACCCCCTCGCGGATGAACGTCAGCACGACCTGCGCGGTGGACTGGCGCGGTCCTTCCAGCGTGGCGGTCGTCTGATCGTGGTCCAGGGCGTACTGCCCGGCGAGCGTCTGCGCGCGGTATAGGTTCAGGAACGTCTTGTGCAGCGTGTCGTCCGGGAAGAGGTCGGTCTGCACGGTGACGGTGCCGGTCGCGGCGGGGGCGGTCAGGGTGACCGTGACGTTCTCCCCGGCGGCCCGGGCGGCCGTGACGGTCAGGGGCAGGTCGCCCGGCGCGGCCCGGACGTGCAGGCGCGCGGTGACGAGTCGCGTGAGGGCCTGCGTGACCGGCTGCGGGAGGGGCGTCGCCTGGAGGCTGGCGTCGGTCGTTCCGGCGGGCAGTGCCGCCGGGTCGTGCGTGAGGGCGGCGCGGGGCAGCGTGACGGTCAGCCGCGTGGCGTCTGCGTTCAGGTGCACGTCCACCTGACTGAACGTGAGGCTGTGCGCGCCCGCCACGCCGATCAGGGCCAGCAGGACCACCAGCAGGGAGCGCAGGACGCGCCTCACGTCCGCCCGGTGGTGAACTGCACGGTCAGGCGGGTCAGGTCGGCGCTGCGGGTCTGCGCGGTCACCCGGTCGGTCAGGGTCCCGCCGGGTTTCAGGAAGATGTTCGCGATCCGCTGCGTCTTCGCGGGTCGGTACGCGTTCGTGTACGTCAGGGCGTGCGTCCCGGCCCGCTGCGTCCTGGGAGCCACGGCGAAGATCTTGAGGGTGTCGCCGCCGACCTTCAGGTTCGCCAGGGGCGGCACCTGCACGTCCCGCAGTGTCCAGCGGGCGCGGGTGCCGTCCAGCGTGAGGGTCTGCGCGGCCAGCACCCGCGTGGCGTACGCGCGGGCCTCGGCGGCCGTGACCCGCCCGTCGTGGTCGGCGTCCAGGCTGCCCGTGACGCTGGCGGCGACGGCGCTGCCAGGCGTGATGTCCAGCTCCAGTTCCACCGCCGTGGGCGTCAGGGTCAGGTACGCGCCCTGCACCACCTCATCCACCGGGTGGGCCCGGGCGACGCCCAGCAGGGCCAGCAGCAGGAGTGCGGGGCGAATCCTCACGTTATTTCGTCCAGGCCGCGCCGTAATCGTTGCTGGGATCGCGGTACATGTTGTGGAGGTGGTTGGTGGCGTCCCCACCCATGCTCTGCGGGGAGAACTCGATGATCGCGGTGGGGGCCGTCACGCGGTAGTACGCGGCCGAGCCGTTCGTGGGGCCGTACCACGCGAACGTCGTCTGCGCGAGGTTCCGGCGGATCTCGGTCATCTTCGCGTTCAGGTCATCGGCGTTCAGGATGCCCAGCCGGTCCTGGATGAGCTTCAGCAGCGCCGCCTGCTGCGCGGCCGTCATGGCCGAGGCACTCAGGCCCTCGGGCTGCAGGGTCCTGCCGTCCTGCCCCGGCCCGAGCACCAGGTCGATGCTCTGGCCGCTGATGATCGCCTTCGCCTTCTGCGCGGCGCTCAGGCTGCCCAGCAGGGCGCCCGCGTCCCTGATTTCCTGCGGGACCTTGTCGATCACGGTGGTCGTCTTCCCGCCGGACGTGCTGCGGATGGGCTGCCCACCGGTCAGGCTGGGGGACAGCGTAACGTTCTTCCCGGCGACAGTCGCGTTGATCGCCAGGTGATGCCCACCGAACTGCAGCGTCCAGGTGCCCGACGTGCTGGGTGTACCCAGGAACGACACGTAGTACTCGTCACTGCCGAAGATGAGGGAACCGCCAGGACCGCCCGCCTGACCCCCGGGAGGAGTCCCTCCAGCCGGACGCTGGCCCTGACCGGTGGGGGTCGTGGGGGCCTGACCCGCTCCGCCCTGGGTGCCACTGGCACTCTCGGCTTTCAGGATGTCGTCGGCCGCCATCTGCTGCTGCACCATCTTCAGTCCGTCCGGGGACAGCACGGCGCCCAGCAGGGTGGTCAGCGCGGCCCGCTGCGCGGCGTTCAAATCACCCCAGCGCAGCCCGGCCCGCTGGAACAGCCCGGTCGGGAGGTTCGACCAGCGCTGACGCTGCGCACTGTCCGTGAACGCGAACAACACGCTCTGGCGCTGCGTGGCGTTCAGGGCGCCCAGGAACGCGTTGGCGGCACTGACGATCTTCTGCGTCTGCGCGTCGCTGCTGGCCACGGGGGTCGTGGAACTGGCCGTAGCAGTCGGTGCACCGGCGCTGCCGGCACTGGCGTGCATCAGGGAGAAGCTCAGCGTGGCCGCGCTGAGTGCGGCGGTCAGGGATATCCAGGTGCGTCTTTTCATGGGTGGAACCTCCGGCGTGACGACACTCAGTCGCCTGCGGAGCCCATCACAACCGAAAGTGACTAAAGGAACGTTAAGAAGGGAATGAACCGCCTCACGTCATGCCGGGAGGCCATCCACGCATGTCAGGCGACGCTGTCTGAATTCGATCGGCGAAGCCTCACACGGACTCCGATTGAATGGCTGACAAAGCCGTTCAATCCGAGCGGACTCGTAGAGCTGCGTAGCAGAGCGAGTGGGAGCCAAAACGGGTTCCGGATGTGGAACTGGCAATCCGGCGTGGTTCCGGATTGCCGGCGAAACAAACGGCAGTCCGTATCGTACGGACTCCGATTAATTAGCCAACAGCGGCCACCAGTGGAAGAGTGTGTGCCGGGTGACCAGATCAGGTTGAGCTTCCAACCAGATACAGCGTTCCGACAGGGCAGCCTCCACCTCCTTGATGCTCTTGAACACTCGATTCGCAATCGGTGCATCCGTCAACTCCCACAGCCGTTCCGCCGGCTGCAGTTCCGGCGAGTACGGCGGCAACGTCACCGTCTGAATCCCCTCAGGATGCCCGTCATCCGGTGGAAGATGGAAACCAGCCCCATCCTGAACGACCAACACCCGATGGTCGGCGCCAGCGCCGACCTTCTGCGCAAACGCCGCCATGACGGCCCCGTACGCCTGTTTGTTCACCACTGGGATCAACCAGAACAAGCTCTCGCCGCTCTCCGGATTGACAAACGCGTACACATACAGCCACTCGTATCCAGGCTGAACTGGGCAGGTCAACGGTTGCCCAGTCGGCGCCCGCATGGAACGCCGGATCGGTTTGAGCCCGATTCGATGTTCGTCCATGCACCACAGAGAGACACGCGGTGAGAGACGCTCCGCCTGGCGGAGCGTCTCGGTCAGGACTTTGTTTTGAACGCTTCCTTTGCGGCCTCATCGCTGCCAGCGTGCCGGGGTCGAGGGCGTTGGGGCGTGAAGCCCGCCGCCCGCAGGAATTCATAGGTGCGCCCGAGATGGACGGACAGGCCGTACTGCTGCTGAAGCCAGTCTTGAACGTCCTTACCGGACCAGACGATGCCCTGCTCGAAGTCGGCGTGCAGTCGGGCGGCCAGGGTTTGTTGTTGTTCGGCTGTCAGGAGGCGGGGGGCGCCCTGGTTGGCGTGACGCGCGTCACGGAGGCCCGCGAGCCCCTGTTTGCGGTAGCGCTTGACCAGTCCGTAGACGGTGACCCGGTTGTACCGGGTCACCTGGAGGATCTCAGGTACGGGGCGTCCTTCTGCGAGGAGGGCGAAGAGTTGGGCTCTGCGTCGTTCGACGGCACAGGTACTGGCCCGGTAGAGATGCCAGAAGGTGTCAGCGTCATGCGCGAGAGGGGTGGTCAGAGGTATCTGTTTGATGCAACGATTATATGCCATTCAATCGGAGTCCGTATCATACGGACTCCGATTGAATGGCTTACAAAGCCGTTCAATCCGAGCGAAGTGAGGAGGAGCTGAGCGCATTGGTGGGGGAGAGGCCGCGCGTGGTGTGCCTGTGCGGCAGCGTGCGCTTCCTGGCCGAGTTCGACGCGGCGTCGCTGGCCGAGACGCTGGCTGGGCGGATCGTCCTGAGTGTCGGCAGTCACCGCCAGCGGGACGAGGACGCCCTGTCGCACCTGCGCAGCGTCGAACGCGAGGCTGCCCTGGAACGGCTGGGTGAGCTGCACCTGCGCAAGATCGATCTCGCGGACGAGGTGCTCGTCATCAACCCTGGCGGGTACGTGGGTGAATCTACCCGCCGGGAGATCGCGTATGCGCGGCAGACCGGGAAACCGGTGCGGAGCCTCGAACCGTTGACGGTGTAACGGTTCAGGCGAGCAGACTGACCGCCGGGTGCCGCACGCCCGTCACGCGCAGGGTCAGCCGGTCGTCAGGGGTGGCGGTCGGGCGGGCCACCTCGCGCAGCACGTAGGTGGGGTCGCCGCGCAGTTCCAGGGTCCGCAGGATGGCGGCGAGGTTCAACATGATCAGGCCCTCGGCCATGCCGCTGCCCGCGCAGATGTGTGGCCCCAGGCCGTAGGGGGCGAACGCGCCGGGGCGGCGGTGCTCCATGCGGCCCGGCGCGAAGCGTTCCGGGTCGAAGCGCGCTGCGTCCGTGAAGCACCCGTCCAGGCCGTGCGGGACGGTCGTGCCGATGATCACCCGCCGCCCCCGCGGCACCGTGAATCCCGCGAAGCTGAAGTCCTGCGTGACGGTGCGGGTCATGGCGGGCGCGATGGGGTGAAGGCGCAGGCACTCCAGCACGAAGCGGTGCAGGTGCGGCAGGCGGCCCAGGGTGTCCATGCTGGGCGGCCCGTCCCGGAACGCCCCGTCGGCCTCGGCGACCAGGGGGGGCACCAGTTCCGGGTGCCGCCCGACGCGGTACAGCACGAACGCCAGGGTGTTCGCGGCGGTGTCCATCCCCGCGATGAACGCCCCCATGGTGGCCATGCGCAGGTCCAGGTCCGACCAGAACGCCGGGTCGGCGGCCTGCGCGGCCAGCAGGTCGTCGATCAGGTCCGGTTCGCGCCCGGCCTGTTCGGGTGGGACGCGGCGGTGCTCCTCGATCAGGGCCTCCACCATGCCCAGGGACCGCGCCCGCGCCCGCCGGAAGCCCGGCAGCTGCTCGACCAGCGGCGGGCGCTGCCGGGTCACGCGGACCATCAGGGTGTTCTGCACGAAGCTCAGCAGGTCACTCAGGTACGGGCGGGCAGAACCGTTCACGACCACCCGCGCCAGCTGTTCGGTGATCACGGCCTTGCACCAGTGCGCCACCCTCAGGTCGTCCCCGGCCCGCAGCGGGGCAAGGTCCCCGGCCGTCACGGCCAGCGCGCGGCGCAGGTTCGCGCCCAGGTAAGAGCGGGTGAACGTGCGCCCCTCCACCCGCCGGAAGACCCGGTGCTCGGCGCCGTCCACGCTGATCAGGGAGCGCGACGTCCCGAACGCCTGATCGTTGGGCCGCCACGCCTCACGCGACCGCAGCACCCGCGCGGACTCCTTCACGGTCCACACGTTCGCTTCCGGCCCGGCCAGCACCGTGTACGTCTGTCCCAGGCCCGTCACGTTGAACACCGGGCCATGCTCGCGGTACGCGGCAGTCAGGAACGCCCGCAGCCGGTGTGGGTACAGCTGCGTGATGCTGCCGATCACGGGCGGCCCGGACACGGTGGGAATGACACGCGGGGAGGCCGGCAGGGGCAGGGCGTCGGTCATGACCCACGGTACACTTCCGCGCCGCCCACGAGAAAGCCCCGCCGGCCGACAGGCGGGGCGGGGCGTTCAGGGTGTTGGTCTTACGCCTGGCCGTACATGACGGCGCGCTTGACTTCCTCGATCAGCTGCGTGATCGGAATGTCGCGCGGGCAGGCTTCGGTGCAGTTGTACGCGGTGCGGCAACGCCACACGCCGGTGTTCTGGTTCATGATGCCCAGACGCTGCTGCGTGGCCTCGTCGCGGGTGTCGAAGATGAAGCGGTGCGCCTGCACGATCGCGGCCGGGCCCAGGTACGAGCCGTTCACCCAGAAGATCGGGCAACTGGTCGTGCAGCACGCGCACAGGATGCAGTTGCTGGAGTGCGCCATGCGCTCGGCTTCCTCCTCGGACTGGATGCGCTCGGCGGCGGGGGCCGGGGACTCGTTGATGAAGTACGGCATGATCGCCTTGTACGAGTCGAAGAACGGCTCCATGTCCACCAGCAGGTCCTTCTCGACCTTCAGGCCGCGGATGGGTTCCACGGTGATGGTCCCGCCGTTCTTGGCGACGTCGCGCACCAGGGTCTTGCAGGCGAGGCGGTTGCGGCCGTTGATCAGCATGGCGTCGCTGCCGCAGATGCCGTGCATGCACGAGCGGCGGAACGTCAGGCTGGGCTCCAGATACCACTTGATGTGGTTGATGACGTCCAGCACGCGGTCACCCGGCTGGGCCTCCACGTCGTAGGTGGTCCAGTGCGCCTTCTTGTCCTTCTCGGGATCGAAGCGCAGGACCTTCACTTTCAGTTGCATCATCGGCACGCTCGCAGAGACGGGCGCGGCGCTGGTCGGTGCGTGGGTCTGGGTCATTGAGATTCCTTCCGGGCGGCACCTGTCTGTTGCGACGCCCGAGTGGGTGGGGGTGGAGGTCATACGGATTCCGTCTGTTTCGCTGACAATCCGGAACTTCACCGGATTGCCAGCTCCACGTCCGGAGGGACGTTTCTCTCCTGCTCTGCGGGGCAGCTCTACGAGTCGCTCCGCTCGGATTGAACGGGTTTTGCAACCCATTCAATCCGAGTCCGTATCAGTACACGCGGGGCTTGGGTTCGAACGCCCGCGTGAAGCCCTTCAGGGACACGGGCTTGTACCCGATCTGCACCTGACCCTCGCGGTTCAGGTCCTTGTACGCCATGGTGTGCTTCAGCCAGTTCTCGTCGTCACGGGTCGTGAAGTCCTCGCGGTCGTGCGCGCCGCGCGACTCGGTGCGGTTGAGCGCACTGGCGGTCATGGCCTCGGCGCAGTCGAGCATGAAGCCCAGTTCCATCGCCTCGATCAGTTCGCTGTTGTAGCGGCGGCTGGGGTCGCTGACGCCCACGTTCGCGTACCGCGCCTTGAGTTCCTGCACGATCCCGACCTGTTTTTCCATGTCCTTGCCGTTGCGGAAGATCCCGACGTTGTTCATCATGGATTCCTGCAGTTCCTTGCGGATCGCGGCGGCATTGTCCTTGCCGCTGCTGTTGCGCAGGCGGTCGAACAGGTCCACGCTCTCGCGCTCGGGGTTCTCGGGCATGTCCGGGAATTCCACCTGACGGGCGTACTGCGCGGCGTAGATCCCGGCGCGGCGGCCGAACACCACGAGGTCCCCGAGGCTGTTCGTACCCAGGCGGTTCGCGCCGTGCAGCGACACGCACGCCTGCTCACCGGCCGCGTACAGACCCTCGACCGTCCCGCCGTTCCCGTCGCTGAGGCACAGGCCGTTCAGGTCGGTGGGAATGCCGCCCATCGCGTAGTGCGCCGTCGGCTGGATCGGCACGAGGTCCTTGACCGGGTCCATGCCCAGGTACGTGCGCGCCAGGTCGGTGATCTCGGCCAGTTTGCCCTCGATCACCTCGCGCGGCAGGTGCGTCAGGTCGATGTTCACGGCGTCCTTGTCGCGGCCCACGCCCCGACCCTCGCGGATCTCGGTGATGATGGAGCGCGACACGATGTCACGCGGCGCGAGGTCCTTGATGGTCGGCGCGTACCGCTCCATGAAGCGCTCGCCGCTGTCGTTGCGCAGAATGCCGCCCTCACCACGGATGCCTTCCGTGACCAGGATGCCCAGCTTCGCCAGACCGGTCGGGTGGAACTGGTAGAACTCCATGTCCTCCAGGGGCAGGCCCTTGCGGTAGTAGATGCTCATCAGGTCGCCCGTCAGGGTCAGGGCGTTGCTGGTGATCTTGAACACGCGGCCGTACCCGCCGGCCGCCAGGATCACGGCCTTCGCGTGGAAGGTGTGCAGTTCCCCGGTGCTCAGTTCGTACGCCACCACGCCGCGGCAGCGGCCGTCCTCGATCAGCAGGTCCGTCACGTGGAACTCGTTGTAGAACGTCGTTCCGGCCTTCACGTTCTGTTGGTACAGGGTCTGAAGGATCATGTGACCCGTGCGGTCCTTCGCGTAACAGCTGCGCTCGACGGCGGCCTTCCCGAAGTCACGGGTGTGACCGCCGAACTTGCGCTGCGCGATCTTCCCGTCCGGCGTGCGCGAGAACGGCAGACCCATGTGCTCCAGCTCGTACACGGCGTCGATGATGTCCTTGGCGAACACCTCGGCCGCGTCCTGGTCGGTCAGGTAGTCGCCGCCCTTGACGGTATCGAACATGTGCCATTCCCAGTGGTCTTCCTGCACGTTCCCCAGGGCCGCGCCGATCCCGCCCTGCGCCGCGCCCGTATGCGACCGCGTCGGGTACAGCTTGCTGATGCAGGCCACCGACACGTTCCCCTTCGCGGCGTACAGCGCCGCCATCAGGCCCGCGCCCCCCGCACCCACCACCAGCACGTCATAACGATGATGCATAATTATCCTTTACCACCTGCCCGCAAGGGCCAGGGTCAGATCGAGAACAGACCCACCGTGCCGAACGCGAACAGCAGCGCCACCACGGTATAGAACACACCCTTCACCCACGCCCGGTTCGGGCGGGAGCGCACGTAATCCTCGATGGAATACCGCGCGCCGTTCGCGCCGTGCATCAACGAGAGTGCCAGAATCAACCAGTCGTAGAACTTCCACGCCGGATTCGCGAGTTTCCCCACCACCGCGTCGAAGGTCGCGTCCGACTCGCTCACCTGAATGAACGTCATGTAGATGTGCCCCAGAATCAGGAACACCAGGATCAGCCCGCTGATCCGCATGAAGATCCACCAGTTCAGCTCCGCGTTGCTGTGCGACTGCTGCCGCGCGTCCGTGAACGTCCGAGCACGAATCATCAGTACCCCCCCACCAGACGCGGGTACAGCGTCGCGGCCGCACCGATGAAGGCCAGGACGCTGATCAGCAGCACCCCGTACCACATCTGCCGCTGGTACGCCACGCCGAAGCCCGTGAAGTCCATCACGATGATCCGCAGCCCGTTGAACGCGTGGTACACCACGCCCGCCGTCACGAACAGCAGTCCCACCCGGAACGGCCACAGGTCATACGTCTCGTGAATCGCCATGTAAAACCGCTCACCAAAAATGAACGACCCGATGCTGAACACGTGCAGCATCAAGTAAGCCAGAATCGCCAGCCCGGACAGGCGGTGAAGCAGGAACGCCCACTGCCCCTCTCTTCCTCGGTACATTCTCCCAGTCCTCCTCGACGTCTAAACCTTCTTGCGTTGGCCCCGACACGCCACCACACACTAGGGCGAACGATATGCCGTGTGGGTGACCATTCACACCACTCTTTCAGACAAAGCCCAGTTTAACACCCCCCGCCAAGCCGCACCCACTCCACGGCCAGAGAAACGGAACGCCCGATGTCACCGCGTGAGGTGCAAGCCCGCCCCCCCCGCGCTACCCTGGACACCATGACCGGCCCCACCCCCACCCCACCCAGAGACCCGCAGGCCGAAGCGGAATTCACCCGCAAGATGATCCTCGGTATCCTCAGCACCCTCGAACACAAGGGCCTGCTCAGCAAAGCCGAAGTCGACGGCATCATCCGCGCCGCCCGTCACGCCGCCTACCCCACCCCCCCCCGCCGCACCCCCGGCCCCGCCGCGCCCGGCACGCAGTGGGTCAAACCCGGCCAGCCCCACCAGCCCATGGACCGCACCACTCCCGTCGCCATCCCCAACGTCCAGCGCGCCGCCCCGCCCAGAGACCAGCCGAAAGACAAACCGGCCGAGGAAACCCCCAAAGCGCCGCCCGTCATCGACTTCGACCTGCAGTAACCGGCGATCTCGCCCCGCAACCAGACAGGAAGGCCGCACCCGGAAGCTGGGGTGCGGCCTTTACTGAACAGTGGTTATACGGATTCCGTTTGTTTCGCCGACAATCCGGAACTTCACCGGATTGCCAGCTCCACGTCCGGAACCCGCTTCTCTCCTTCTCTACGGAGCAGCTCTACGAGTCGCATCCGCTCGGACCCAGCGGGCTTTGCAGCCCATTCAATCGGAGTCCGTATTACTTCAGCTGCGACAGGTAGTAGGTCGTGGTGTTGCCGTTGTACTCGTTGGTGATGACCTGCACGCCTCCCTGCGCGTTCAGGATGGCCTTGCTGACACTCCCCAGATTGACGGTGGTCGCAGTGGGGGTGGCCGCCGTATCGATCCTGTACACGTTGCTGGTGTCGCTGCCCCACAGCACGGCCGGGTTGCTCTGGTCGAACCCGGTCAGCGTGCCGGTCTGCACGGCAGTGAACTTGTTGACGGTGTTATCCGCGTTCAGGCGGGCAAGCTGCCCGTACGCGCTGAACCAGATGGTGCCGTCGGCGGCGACGGCCGCCGAGGTCGCGCCGCTGCTCTTGAGCAGGTCCAGCCTGGTGACGGTGCCGGTGGCCGTATCGATCTTCAGGGCGTCACCCGCGTACCCGCCCAGGTAGACCAGGGTCTTCCCGTCCGCAGCGAGGGTCAGTTGCGCGTCGTAGGAGCTGGACCCGTAATTGGCGGTACTGTCCACCGTGCTGATCACGCCGGTCGCCGGGACCCACGTCTTCAGGGACGTGGCGGTGCCGCCTACCCCGGTGTAGACGGTGTTCACGAACCACACGCGGCCCTGCCCGTCGGTCCTTCTGGTGAAGGCCGTCAGGTTGCCGAGGTTCACGGCGGGCAGCTGGGTCACCGTACCGTCATCTGCGATCAGCACGGGCGCTTTGACGGACCCTTTGTCGAGTGCAATCACTCCTCCCGTCGTTCTGATCAACTGAAGGCTGTTCTGCGACGCCACCGCGGCGCTGGCGGCAGACTGACCCGTGGTCGTGAAGCGGGTAACAGTGTTGCTGTACGCATTGCTGCTGGAGTCGTAGGCCATTGCCGTCACAGCCCAGAGGCCGCTGGTGGCGCCCACCGCTTCGCCGGCGGTCGATCCCAGCGCGGCGCGTGCCGGACGCACCGAGAGTTGCGTCTCCGCGCCGTAGGCGCCGGCACTCTGGTCTGGACTGGTGACCTTGAGGGTGCTGCTTCCCAGTGCGGCGTCGGCCGTGGCCGTCAGGGTGATGGCGGCCGTCGTGGTGCTGCCCGGCGTGACCGTCACGGTTTTCGGGGAGGCCGTCACACCAGTCGGGAGGCCCGTGACGGTCAGGGTCGTCTGGCCGTTGAAGCCGTTCTGGGTGCTCACGTCCACGTTCAGCTGCGTGGTGCCGCCCTGGTAGATCTGCTGGCCGTAGTAAGACGTGGAGGAGATGGCGATGTTCACGGTCGGTGCAGGCACCCTCAGTTCCGTGGAAGCGGACGCTTTCACGGTGCCCCCGTCGGCGGTCAGGGTGATCGGGTACGTGCCGGGCTTCAGGGTCGCGTCACTCTGGAAGGTCAGGCTGAGGTACGAGGAGCCGTTCAGGGTCTGCGTGACGGGCGTGACGGTCACGCCGGCCGGCAGGCCCGTGGCGGAGTACGTGACCGGCCCGCTGAAGTTCCCGACGCTGTAACCGCACACGTTCAGGGAGGCAGTCTTGCTGGGGTACAGCTCCAGGTAGCTGCTTCCGCAGGTGCCGATCGTCAGGCCGGGCTTGCGGACTTCCAGGCTGCCGTTGCCGCCGCCCACCTGCTTGCCGGTGGTGTCCTTGACGATCACGCTGAATGGGCCCGAGTAGTTGTCGTTGCCGCTGTACTTGAAGGTCAGGTTCGTGTCCAGGCGCTGCGGATTGACGCCCAGGTTCTTCAGGTAGGCGGCGGTGGCCTGGGCCTGCACGTTCTGAAGCGTCGTGGCGGTCAGGTTGACGGTGGACGGCTCGATGGTCAGGCCGGGCACGTCGGTGCTGAGGCTGACCTGCCCGGTGTACCCACCTTCCTGGTACAGGCGTGCGGGCACCGACACCCCGGCGTTCGACGTGATCGTCACGCCGCTGCCCAGGCTGACGAGCACGGACGGCGTGTAGGCCGTGGCCTTGAGTTCGGAGCGCACGCTGCTGCCGAGACTGCGCAGGGTGAGCGTGGAGCTGGTCCCGGCGTACTCGATGGCGTTCCAGCCGGTATTCAGGGCCACATTGAGTGCAGCGGTGAATTTAGTGCCGTCCGGGTAAGCGCACAGGACGGTGCCCTTCACGGTGGCGGCCACGGCGCTGTACAGGCGGGCCACCTGACTGCCGGGCACGGTGCCGCCCGACACGATCTGCTCGGTGGCGGACGCCAGAGAATCGATCTTCTCACTGAACAGTTCCACGTCCGTGAACAGGGCCACGGACGGATTACTGGTCTGCGAACCCGTGAAGGTGCAGCCGCTGCCCGTGGTGAGGTTGAACATGCGCTTGCTGTCTGGAGCCTTCGCCAGCGGCAGGTCCAGCACCCCACCCTTGACGGTGCCGGTGTTGGTGAAGTCGTAATCGTTCCCGCCGATCAGAACGGCGCGGGTTGCCGCCGCAGGGGCGCCGGTGACGGTCCCGGCCACGCGCTCGGCCTGCACGGTATTTCCGGGCGAGGGCGGAGTCACGCCGCCGGTGTTTGTCGTGGAAGGGCAGGCGGTCAGCAGGGCGGTCAGGCCGATCATGGCGGCCGGGAGTTTAAGGGTCTTCATGAACGTTCAGGATTCTAATGGGCCTCCGCCGGGCCTGCTGAAGGTTTGAGCGTCCGGGCTGCCGCCCCCCACAGCATGAAGACCTCATCAGGTTCGGCGAGGGCCTGGAATGCCTGGCTGGTCGGGAGGGGCGGCGCGGCGCCTATCTACACCACCTGTCCGCCGCGTGTGGGGGGTGGCGTATGCTCGGGGCATGTTCAGCGGTTCTTGGCGGGTTGGGGCGTCCCTGGTGGGGCTTCTTCTTCGTTGGGGGCGTTGAGCGCGGCCCAGCGTTCAGTGTTCGCCCCCGGCAGGCTCTTGGAGCGGCCGGGGGCGCGTTTCTTGGGGAGGGACTGTATGGGAATGACGATTGCGGAGAAGATTCTGGCGGCGCACAGCGGGCATGACGCGGTGGTGCCGGGGCAGCTGATCGAGTGCGCGACCGACTGGGTGCTGTGCCATGAGATCACCACCCCGGCGGCCCTGCGGATGCTGGAGGAGCGCGGCATGGACCGGGTGTTCAACCCGGACCAGATCGTGGCGGTGCCGGATCACAGCGTGCCGGCCATGAACATCAAGGCCGCGAAGATGTACCAGAAGCTCAAGAGCTGGGTGCAGGAGAAGGGCATCAAGCACTTCTACGACGTGGGCCGGGGCGGGATCGCGCACGTGGTGCTGGAGAACACGGGCCTGATGAAGCCGGGGCAGACGCTGGTCAGCGGCGACAGCCACACCTGCAACGCGGGTGCGCTGGGCGCCTTCGCGACCGGGGTGGGCAGCACGGACCTCGCGGGCGCCATCTACGCCGGGAAGGTGTGGTTCAAGGTGCCCGAGACCATGCTGATCCGCGTGACGGGCCAGACGCAGCCGGGCGTGACGCCCAAGGACATCGTGCTGGAGGTCATCAAGCGCATCGGCGCGGACGGCGCGAACTACATGGTCATGGAGTGGGTCGGGGACTACATCGACAATCTGGACATGGAGGGCCGTTTCACGCTGACGAACATGGCGATCGAGGCGGGCGGCAAGACCGGCATCGTCGCCGTGGACGACACCACGCGGGCGTACATGAGCGCCCGTGGCGTGACACCCGAGCAGTACACCGAGTACCAGTCCGACCCGGACGCCACCTTCAAGGTGGTCGTCGAGGTGGACGCCTCGGCGGTCGAGCCGACCGTGGCGTACCCGCACATTCCCAGCAACGGGCGCGTGGCGGGCAGTGACCGGATCGCCGTGACGCACGCCTACGTGGGCAGCTGCACGAACGGCCGCATCACGGACCTGCGGGACGTGGCCCGCATCCTGAAGGGACGCCGGGTCGCGGACGGCGTGCAGATGATCGTCGTGCCCGCCACGCAGGCCATCTGGAAACAGGCGGCGCAGGAGGGCCTGCTGGAGATCTTCGTGGACGCCGGGGCGAGCGTCAGTTACCCCAGCTGCGGCGCGTGCCTGGGCATGCACTCGGGCGTGCTGGGGCCGGACGACGTGTGCATCAGCTCCAGCAACCGGAACTTCGTGGGCCGCATGGGTGACCCGACGGCGCAGATCTACCTCGCCAGCCCGGCCACCGTCGCGGCGAGCGCCGTGGCGGGCTTCATCAGCGACCCGCGCACTTACAACGACAGCATCAACGCCGCCGACTGAACGCCAGTCGCAGCGGGCCGTGAGGGGGAGGGGAGAACGTGGACCTGAACATTCTGCTGGCCGTGGCGGCCATTCACGCGGTCGTGCTGGTCATTCCGGGACCGGACGTGCTGCTGGTCAGCCAGACGGCGCTGGCCCGCACGCGGCGCGCCGCACTGCTGGCCGGGCTGGGCGTGGTGCTGGGCATCGCGTGCTGGGCGGCGCTGGCACTGCTGGGCATCGGACTGCTGTTCCAGGCGTTCCCGTGGATTCACGGCGCGGTGAGGGTCGCGGGCGGCGCGTACCTGCTGTGGATGGGCGTGACCCTCTGGCGCAGCAGCGCCCGGCCCGACTCGCAGGCCGCGCCCATCCAGGCGCCCCTGAGTGACCTCGCGGCGTTGCGGGCGGGTTTCCTGACGAACATCAGCAACCCCAAGGCCGCCGTGTTCTTCGGCAGCGTGTTCAGCGGCCTGCTCGGCACGCACGCGGGCAGCGGCCTGAAACTCGCGGCGTTCGCCGTGATCGTGGGCCTCAGCCTCGGCTGGTTCGCGCTCGTCGCGGCCGGCATGTCGACCGCGCCCATGCAGCGCGCGTACCTGCGTGCCCGCCGGGCCGTGGACCGCGTGGCGGGCACGCTGATGCTGGGGTTCGGCGCACTGCTGCTCGCGTCCCGCGAGTAGACCGTCCACGCGAGTAAGCTGGGTGAACTTATGGGTGAAGCGAAACGACGTAAACAACTGGGCCTGATGCCCACCGTGCATCCCTTCGACGCGATCATGGACGCGGACGGCACACTGACCTTCACGCGCGCCCCCGAGGACGCCGCGCACCGCGAACTGATCGCGGGCGCGCTGCAGCGCTCGCAGCCGTACGGGGCCGCGTGGGACAGCCAGTACCGCACGCTGCACGTCATGCATGGCCGCGTGGACCGCTTCCTGGAAACCGCCGAGGACGTGCAGTCCATTCCCGTGCCGGCGCTGCGCCGCCTGAGCGGCGAACTGGCGCTGGGCCGCGTGGGCGAGGGCAGCGAGACGACCGGGCGGTTCCTGCCGGTCAAGGGCGGCGCGGTGCGCCTGCGTGAAGTGCAGCACTCCGCGGACGGCACGAAGTGGGAGGCGTTCCCCGTGAACATGGACCCCCGCCGCGCCATGGAGTTCCTGCTGCAACACCCGGCCGCCACGCTGGGCGGCGAGGTCGTCGCGACCTACGTGGCCGAGCAGTGGCGCGAGGGTCGCCTGGACATCGACCCGGAACCCCCGGCCGAACTGCTGGACATGCTCGAATCGCTGGCCCGCGAGTGGCACGGCGACACCGAGCAGGGCTGGCAGGAAACCCACCTGGACGCCACCGACGGCGACGACACGGACCCCGTGCCGGTCGCGCGGCGCGTGGCCTTCGAGCTGCGCCAGCCCGCGCCGCTGCAGACGCCACTGAACCTGGCGTTCGCCACGCTGGGCAACGTGGAAGTCACCGTGAACCGCGAGAACAGCAGCTACAGCCTCGACGGGGAGACGTGGATCTCGTACGCCGACCCGGACGGCGAGGCCCGCGAGGACGCCCTGAACCTCCCGGACTTCCTGGACGTGGAGACCGTGCCCGTCCAGGTGTTCGCCGACGGCCGCGTGGAATGGGTGGACGAGGACGTGCCCGCCGAGCACGGCGAACGCCTGCGCGCCGACCTGCTGCTGGAGACCGGCGCCGGGAACCCCGCCGAGTGGGCGCAGTGGACCCGTGAACTGATGGTCCAGACCTTCGAGAGCGAACTGGTCGTCCCGGAAGGCGCCGAACTGCCCGTGCCCGTCGCGGTGCTGCTGGACGTTCCCCTGGACGCCCTGGACGACCCGGACCCGCTGGCGCAGTCGTTCATCGAGTCGGCCATCACCTTCGACGGCACCAACTGGCGCGACCTGTACGACGAGGAAGTGCCGGAAGAACTCCGCGCCTACCTGGCCAGAGACTGACGGTGCCGGGAACGCACGGCACCGAGAACTGAATTCGAACCGGGTCGGGACCGCCCGCCGAGTCCCGACCGCAAGGAGCCCCCATGCCCACCGTGCACGTATTTGCCCGTGACCACATCAACACCGACGAGATCATCCCCGCCCGGCACCTGACCACCGACGTGGAAAGCGAACTCGCCAGGTTCGCCATGGAGGACTACGACCGGGACTTCGTGAAGCGGGTCCAGCCGGGCGACATCATCGTGGCCGGCGCGGACTTCGGCTGCGGCTCCAGCCGCGAGCACGCCGTGTGGGCGCTGCGCGGCGCCGGCGTGGCCGCCGTGATCGCCCCGAACTTCGCGCGGATCTACTACCGCAACTCCATCAACAACGGCTTCCTGGCGCTGGAATGCGACGGGATCGTGCAGGCCTTCGAGGATGGTGACCCGGCCGACCTGAACCTCACGGCGGGCACCATCACGAACACCCGCACCGGGCAGAGCCTGACCTTCGTGCCGGTCCCGCAGTTCGCGCTGGACGTGCAGAAGGCCGGCGGCTGGCTGGAGTACATGAAAGAACACGACCAGGCGGCGCTGGAAGCCCAGACCCTGGCCGCCCACAGCACCCAGGCCGGTCACGGTCACCCCGGCCAGGACACCCCCCAGGAGGAACAGCATGCCTAAGATCATCACCCTGCCCGGCGACGGCATCGGCCCGGAAGTCACGGCGGCCGCCGTGCAGGTGCTGCGCGAGGTCGCGCCGGACGTGACCATCGAGGAGCACCTGATCGGCGGCGTGGCGTACGACACGCACGGCGATCCCTTCCCGCAGCCCACCCGCGACGCCCTGAAGGACGCCGACGCGGTCCTGCTGGGCACGGTCGGCGGCGCGCAGGACAGCGCCTGGAACCTGCTGCCCCGCCACCTGCGCCCGGAAAGCGGCCTGCTGGCGCTGCGCAAGGCGCTCGGCTGCTACGCCAACCTGCGCCCGGTGCGCGTGCAGCCCGGCCTGGAACACCTGTCCCCGCTGAAGCCGGAACTGGCGCGCGGCGTGGACATCCTGATCGTGCGTGAACTGCTGGGCGGCGTGTACTTCGACGGCGACCGCAAGATCGACGGCGACACCGCCTACAACACCATGCGCTACACCACCCCCGAGGTCGAGCGGGTCGCGCGGGTCGCCTTCTGGGCCGCCGAGCAGCGCCGGGGCCGCGTGACCAGCGTCGACAAGGCCAACGTGCTGGAGGTCAGCGAACTGTGGCGCCGGGACGTGACTGCCCTGCGTGACCGCGAGTACCGCGGCATTCACCTGAACCACGAGTACGTGGACTCGGTGGCCATGCTGATCGTCTCGGACCCCAGCCGCTACGACGTGATCGTCACCGAGAACCTGTTCGGGGACATCCTCAGCGACCTCGCGGCCGTCATTCCCGGCAGCCTCGGCCTGATGCCCAGCGCCAGTCTGGGCGACGGCGCCGGCCTGTTCGAACCCATCCACGGCAGCGCCCCCGACATTGCCGGGAAGGGGATCGCGAACCCCGCCGCCGCGATCATGAGCGCCGGGATGCTCCTGCGGCACGGCCTGAAACGCCCGGACGCCGCCAACCAGATCGACCGGGCCGTGGCCCTCGCGCTGCGCGCCCAGCCCACCCGCGACCTGGGCGGCGCGGCCGACACGCAGACCTTCACGCGCGCCGTCATGAGCGCCCTGGAAAGCTCGCCCGCCGTCGGGTAAGCGGGAGCACCGCCCAGGGCAGCGGGGAGGGGGCAGGGGAGACGCGAATCCCCCCGCTCCCTCCCCGCTGCCCCGCTCAGCGCAGGCGCTCGCGTTCCAGCTGCTGGATGCGCCGCTCGAGTTCCTGCGTGCGGCCCCGCTCGCTGTCGTCCCCGAACTGCCGCGCCAGGAACAGGACCAGCGCGATCAGCCCCACGACGACACTCAGGACGGTCAGCAGCAGCAGCAGGTTAGGCAGGCCCGGGGTTGGCATGCCCGCAGCTTAGGGGCGGCGCGCGCCAGGCGTTGCCGCAATTGCCACAGGGACCCTGTTCAGGAACACTTCACGCGGCGCATCCTGTGGGCATGAGTGACCCCGCCGTGACCTTCCCCGCCCCGGCCCGCATTCCGTACCCCGGCGGCTGCGTGCTGGAACCCGGCCCGTACGCACTGGACTACCTGCTGAAATGGCGGGCCGACGTGACCGTGGCCGGCACCCACCACCCGGACACGCCGGTGTACCCGCTGCTGCGCGCCCTGCTGGCCGACCCGGCCGCGCACGGCCTGAGCCGCGCCGACGCCGAGGCGGCCCGCGACCGCTTCCTGGACCTGGCCGGGCAGGCCCTGAGTGCCGAGGGTGGACAGCGCGCGTGGCTGGAACGCGAATTCCGCTGACGCGGGACGCACCGGGCGAACTGGACGGCTGGCCGGATGACCTGAGCCTCGCGGCCGCCCACCCCGGTGAGACGCGCCACGCACTCGTGGCCCGCACCCTGCGCGACGCCGTGACCGCCGGCCGCCTGCCCGAGGGCACCCGCCTGCCCGGGCACCGCCGGCTCGCCCAGCGGCTCGGCGTGTCCCGCAACACCCTGGTGGACGCCCTGACGCAGCTGCACGCCGAGGGGTACGTGCGCCCGCGCGGCCGCAGCGGCACCGTGATCAGCGTCCCGGCGCTGCGCGGCCCCGCCCGGGTGGACGCCCCGCCGCTGCCGCTGAGCGCCTGGGCGGTCCGCGCCCTCCAGGGACAGGTGCAGGAGGCCGGCGGTGACACCTTCGCCGTGGATTTCCGGGTGGGGCAGCCCGTCCCGGACCTGTACCCGGAGGCCGCCTGGACGCAGGCGCTGGCCCGCCGGGCCGCGCAGGTCACGCACGCCCACGCCCACGATCCCCTCGGGCCGGTCGAGACGCGCCGCGCCCTGGCCGCCTACCTGAGTGCCGAACGGGGCGCGCGCGTCACGCCGGACATGGTGATGCTGACCGGCGGCACCCAGTCCGCGCTGGACGCCCTGGCCCGCGTGTTCCTGGAACCCGGCCGGCTGGTCGCCGCCGAGAACCCCACGTATGCCGGGGCGCGCGCCGCGCTGGCCGCCACCGGCGCGGAGGTGACGGGCGTCCCGGTGGACGCCGAGGGCCTGCGGACCGATGACCTGCCGGCCCGGGCGACCCTGGTGTACGTCACGCCCGGCTGCCAGTACCCCACGGCCGTCAGCCTGAGTGCCGCGCGCCGGCAGGCGCTGATCGCCTGGGCGACCGGCGTCAACGCCTTCATCCTGGAAGACGACTACGCCGCCGACCTGCACCTGACCTCCCGCCCGCCCCCGGTCCTGCAGGGGCTCGCGCCGGACCGCGTGATCCTGCTCGGGTCGTTCAGCAAGAGTCTGGCGCCCGTGACCCGCAGCGGGTTCCTGGTGGCCCCGCCGGACGTGCTGCGCGTCCTGACCGGCACCCGCCCCCTGACCGACCGGCTGCCCGGCCGCCTGGACGCCCTGGCCCTGGCGGACGTGCTGGGTTCCGGCGCGTACGCCCGGCACCTGCGCCGCGCCCGGGGTGTCGTCGCGCACCGGCAGGAGACGCTGGTGGCCGAACTGCGCGCCGCCCTGCCTGACTGGACGGTCACGCCGGTCGCCTCGGGCCTGCACCTGTACCTGCCGCTGCCGGCCCCCTGGACCGAGGAGGCCGTCCTGACGAGCGCCGCCGCGCAGGGCGTGGCCCTGAGTCCCGTCTCGCCGCTCGCCGCGGGCGGGCACGTTCCGGCGGTGCTGCTGGGGTTCGCGGGCCTGCCCCTGGACCTGCTGCGGGACGGTGCGCGGCGGCTGGGCGCGGCCCTGCAGGCCGGCTGATACGGACTGCGATTGAATGGCTTACAAAGCCGTTCAATCCGAGCGAAGCGAGTAGGAACTGGGCGGGTTCCGGACGTGGAGTTGACAGATCGGTGGTGTTCCGATCTGGGAACGAAACAAACGGAATCCGGCTGATACGGACTGCGTTGCGGCCTCCAGTCCCACGCCCGGAGGCCGTATGGGCTTCCGCGCGGCCTGGGGACTGCCCCCAGGCGGGGGCGGGAGTGGGGGCGGGGGCGGCCTTCCGGCACACACGCGGTGGGCCGCGCGGTAGACTGCGCGCAATGCGCCTGCTGCTCGCCGCCCTGGCCCTGGTCCTGACGTTGATGTATTTCACGTTCGGTCTACGCTTCGGGTATGTCACCCTGACGCCCACGTACATGCTGAACGCCAGCGGCGAGAACCGCTACGGCCTGAACATCTTCGAGGACCGCAAGATGATCGGCGTGCGCGGCTCCTGCGACGTGCGTTCCGGCACGGCCACCGTGCGCCTGCTGGACCCCAGGGGTATTCAGGTGGCCGGTCAGGTCTGCCCGAAGGGCACGTGGGGCCTGAACGTCATGACGACTGGCCCGGAGGGGAAATACCAGCTGATCGTGGAATTCTCTAAATTCACCGGAACGATCGATCTGAAAGAGGCGCGCGAGTAGGGAACACCCCGCCGCCGGCAGGGCGTTCAGGGAATACCCACGAATTTCTCATAGCCGCTGACCGCCGCGGCCCGCTAGGGTCAGGGTCCTCATGAATGCCGCCTTCCCCGCCGACCTGCTGGACGCTCCCGAACGGGACGACCTGCTGATCGGCGAACCGGCTCCCCGTCCGCTTCCCGGGGACCCGCCGCTCCCCTGTCTCCCGACCCGGACGGACAGCCTGACCGGGCCTGTCCGTCCGGGGGAAGTGACGACGCCGGGAGGGCGAGAACCGGGCTCCGGGCTGGGCGCGGACCCCCCGGTGCAGTCCGGGAGGGACCGAGAGACCGGCGGACACTCCATCCGCCCGGAGGTCCTGGCACGCGCCCGCCGCTGGGCGACCTTCTACCCCACCGGGGACGTGCTGATCGACCCGCACGGACAGGTCGCGCCGCAGCCGCGCGACCAGATGCGCCTCAGCGTTCACCTGTACGCCGTGACCCGCCGGCACCTGGACGGCATCCGCCTGGACGAGGGCGCCATGATGGCCCGCATGCGCACCCTCGCAGAGCTGGAGGGCGCTCCCCGCGCCCCGCTCAGCCCGGTCGACGTCCTGCTCAGCCGCCTCGGCTGAACCGGGACCCGGGCTCAGCCCAGCAGGGCGCGCAGGCCCCGGCGCGGCCGGGGAAAGCGGGCGGCCTGCACCTGCGCGGCGAAGTCCTCCAGGATGGCCTGCAGCTCCTGCGCCTCGCCGCGCAGGCGGGCGCTGATGGCCTGCACCTGCGCGTCGCGTTCCTGCTCCCAGTGGTGCAGGACCCGTTCGTTCAGGCGGGCGTGGTCGGGGCTGGTCACGTCGCGCGGCGGGGCGAGGCGGTCGCGGGCGAGTTCCAGGTACGCCACGTGGTCGGTCGCGCGGGCGGCGGCACCCAGGGCGCCCTGCGCCTTGAGCTGCGCCACGCGCGCCGCGAGGCGTTCACGTTCCAGCACGGCGCGGGCACGTTCGCGGCCCTGCATCAGCGCGGCCCCGGCGGCCATGCCCACCAGCGCGAGCGTGAAGGTCAGCAGCGACCAGTGCTGCGGGGCGCCGCTCTGCTCGGGCGCGGCGCTCAGGTCGGTCAGTTGACCCTGCTGCGCGGCGTTCGCGGCGATCTCGGCCGTGACGCGCAGGATGCCGTCCCAGTTCAGGAACCCCTCCACGCCCAGGTACAGCGCCGTGACGGCCAGGATGCCCCCGGTGTACGCACGCGGGTGGGCCATGCCGGGCGTGCCGGGCGCGAGCTTGGCGCGGTACGCGAGTTCATCCACCAGCCACAGCAGCAGCACGCTGAACATCACCCCGGCCGTCAGGGCGATCAGGGTCAGGTACAGCCGGGATTCCGGGTTGAACAGCAGGTTGATGCTGACGCCGCTGATGATGCCCACGAAGAACTTGCTGAACACCGCGAACGCATTGAACACGCGTTTGCTGCCGCTCCTCTGTTCGGGCGGACGGACGGCGTGACCCTCGCGGGCCAGCGTCATGACGGCCTGCTGGGTGTACAGGTCCTCGGCGCTGGTCGTGTCCGGGCGGGCGCCACTGGCGATCAGCGCGTCGAACCGCTCGGCGCGGGCCTGCTCGATGGCGGCCGTGGCGGCCTCATAGTCGCGTTCCACGCTGCTGCTGGCGGCGTTCATGAACGCCAGGTGCTCCTGCTGCCGCCCCCAGCTGGTTCGCACGCCCACGCCCGTCTCGGCCAGCACGCGGGTCAGGGCGGCGCGCGCCTGCGCGTGGTTCACGCGGTATCCCTCGACGTTCAGGTGCAGCAGCCGGGCGCGGCTGTTCAGGGCCGCGCGGGTCGCCTCGTCCGGGATCAGGCTCAGTTCGCCGCGCAGGTCCCCCAGCAGCTCCGCGAACTGCTGCGGGTGCAGGACCGGCAGGAACGACTCGGCGCTCAGCGGTTCCGGGCGGGGCAGCGCCGCCTCGTACAGGCGCGGGTCGAAGTCCGCCAGGTCGTCCTGGGGGGGAGCGGACGGCCCGTCGGTCTGCGCGTGTCCCGCTGCCCCGGCGCCGGTGGCATCGTTGGGGGCATCGTTCCGGGCGGCCTCCCCCACGAATTCCAGGTCCACGGTGCCCAGGTCCGGGCCGCTGAGGGTCACGCGTGACAGGGGTCGGGTGGTCGGGGGGCTGGTGCTCGGGGGGCTGGGGTCGCCCGGGCTGGTGGGGTCGCCTGGGCGGGTCACCGGCGGGCCGCCTTCACGGCCGACGCGAAGGTCGGGTACACGTTCGACAGGTCGTATGCGCCCGCCAGCAGCACGCGCCGGTCACTGGCCGAGGCGCCCAGCGCCTTCACGAACGAGTCGCGGACCGACACGCCGCCCGCCCCGGCTTCCGGGCTGAGGCCCGCCACGAACAGCGTCCGGGTGGTCTTCGCTCCCAGCAGCGTGCGGGTCACGCCGCCCAGTCCGGCGCGGCCGGGGTCGTCGAGCAGCGCGCCGTCCGTGAACAGCACGACCACGTCGTTCACCTTCGCGGTCTGCGCGGCGCGCCCGGCGGCCCGGGTCAGGCCGGCCGTGATGGCACTCCCGCGCCCCGCGCAGGGTCTGGTGAGCGCGGTGGTGTAGCGCAGGATGTCGGCCCTGGCCATGCGCGCCCCGTTCTTCGAGCTGAACGTGAAGTCCGCGACGGTCTGCACGCCGTCGCACACGCGCAGCAGGGTCAGGGTGTCGCCGCTGCGCAGCTGGTTGAGCATCACGCTCTGCGCGAGCAGCCGCGCCTGATCCGCGTACCGGAAGGCGGGATTCTTGCTGCTGCCGGTCATGTCCACCGCGACCGTCAGGTGCAGCGGCGGCGTGGACAGGCCCAGCAGCGTCGAGGCGCTCATGGCCGGAACCGGCAGGGACAGGGCGGACAGGGACAGGGCGGACAGCAGGGCAGGGGTCACAGGCATGGGCACTCCAGAAGGCAGGCGGGCAGGGCCGCCGGAAAGACAGGGGCAGGGGAGACGCGGCGCCGCGAACGGACGTTCACGGCGCCACCGGGGCCGGGTTGCGCGGGTTCAGGCCGGGAATCGGGACGGCGGCGCCCGCCACGCGCGTCACGCCGGGCGGCGCGTCCAGACTGCGGCGCTCGTGCGGCAACTCACGCAGCAGCGCCACCTCGCGGCAGGCGGTCTGCTCGCGGTACAGCGTGACCGGCACGCTCTGACGGCCCTCGGGATCGCCGATCCACACCGCCATGGCGTACTGCGGGGTGACGGCCGCGCACCAGGTGTCGTTCACGTCGTCGGTCGTGCCGGACTTCGCGCCGAGCGGCGTGGCCCGCCCCTGAAGCCGCTGGAACAGAGTGGGCCGCAGGAAGGCAACGTGGCTGGCGGCGGTGCTGACAGCGGCGGTCAGCAGGTCGAAGGCCTCGAACGCCACGACCTCGTCCCAGAGCGGCTGGCAGTCCGGGCGGGGCAGAGGCAGCGGCCGCCCGGCAGTGTCCGTGACCTCGGCCAGCAGGTGCGGGCGGCACAGCAGGCCCCCGCCGGCGAAACTGGCGTACGCGGCCGCCACGTCCAGCGGCGCGGCCCGGTACGTGCCCAGCGACGGACTGGAACGGTTGCTGGCGTCCTCCTGGTACCCGGCGGCGTCCAGCACGGCCCGCAGCGTCTTCTCGCGCGGCGTGCCGACCTGCACGGCCACGGTGTTCAGGCTGCGGGTGTTCGCCTCGCGCACCGTGACCGCCCGGCCCAGGAACGTGCCGCTGCTATTCCGGATGGCCTGCGAACCGTAACGGGTCGCCTGATCCGGAAAGGCGCTCAGTTGCGTCAGGCCGTCCCCGAACGCGGCGGCGTACAGCAGCGGCTTGACGGTACTCGCCACCGGGCGCAGCGCACTGACCGCCCACTGCCGCCCCGCGTCGCTGCTCTGGTTGCCGCCCGTGGAGCTGGCGAGCGCCACGATCCCGCCGCCGCGCACGTCCACGATGGCGGCGCCCTCGGCCACGCCGGTCGGGCGGGGGCCGGTGGCGCCCTCGCCGGTCACGCGGCGCGTCAGGGCGGCCTGCGCGGCCGCGTCGACGGTCAGCACGACCCGCCCCACCCGCTTGGGGTCCAGGCCCGCCGCGCGCAGTTCGCGCCGCACGAGTTCCTGCATGGCCCACACGGGCTCCGGTTCGCTGGTGTACGCGGGATTCCGGGCAGCCTGCACCACCCGCAGGTCCGTGCCGCTCCCGGCGTACTCGGCCCGCCACAGCCGGGGTTGCAGCGGCGTACCGACCGCCTCCAGGTACGCGCCCTGACCGATCAGCCCGTGTGACCGCAGGATCTCCAGCGTGACGAGCTGCTGCGTGCGCATCCAGCGGAAGCGGGCGGTGGCCGTCTCGGGCGGCGTGGTGTCCGTCACCAGGTAGCGGCCCGGCGCGGGCAGCAGGCCCACCAGGAACGCGCTCTGCGCCAGCGTCAGGTCCGCCGGCTCCACGCCGAACACCGCGCGGGCCGCGTCGTACACGCCCTTGCGCTGCCCGATCCCGATCCACGGGAGGCTGTTCACGCTCATGGCCAGCACCTCGCGCCGCCCGTAGCGCCACGTGACGACCGGCGCCAGCACGAACTCCGTGGCCTTGCGGGTCAGCGTCAGCAGCGGCCCGCGCCGGTCCGTGTCGTAATCGAAATGCCCGGCCAGCACGTTGTTCTTCAGCAGCTGCATGGTGATGGTGCTGCCGCCCGCGCCGCTCAGCAGGGCGCGGGGCAACCGGCCCAGGTCCACGCCCACGTGCGAGAAGAACCGCACGTCCTCCTTCGCCACGTACGCCAGCAGGAACGCCTCGCTGACGCCGGTCAGCGGCACGCTCAGGGACTCGCGGCACGGCACGGCGTTCACGGCGTTCCCGGCGCGGCAGTGGTCGATCACGCCCAGCGGCTCGCCGCGCCGGTCCACGACCTCGACAGGCCGCAGTTCCGCCCGCAGGTTCCACACCCGCCCCAGCGCCCCGGTCCACACGGCCCCCGCCACGCCCAGCGCGATCATGCCCACGGTCGCCGCGCCCACCCACGCCAGCGCCGCCCGCACCGCGCGCCGCAGCGTCCACGGGGCGGGACGACGCAGGAACGGCGAGCGCGGCCACGGGTTGCGCCAGCGTTCCCAGACCCTCAGCACGCCCGCCTCCTGCCGTTCTGGCGGGGCACGCTCAGCGGACCACGTCCGTCACGCCGGCCGCCGCCGACCGGAACTGCCAGTCACGCGCCGCGCTGTTCCACAGGCCCGACAGGCCCACCAGCAGCACCAGCACCGCGCCCAGCGCCGCCAGCGCCGTCACCGCGCCCGGCCAGCCCGCACCGGGCCACGACACACGCGCCCGCCCACCCCCGGGGGGCCGGTCAGGGGAGGGCCGTTCAGGACGGGGCCGGCGGGCGGGCCGGACCCGCCGCGCCGGGGCGGCAGGCACGGACGGTAACTGGGGCGTTCCAGGCAGGCCCGACGAGTACGGCCGGGGCTTACGCACGAAACTCATGGGCAGAGCATACGGGGCGGGCATGAGGTGCGCATCCCACCAAAGGACGATCAAACGGACGTTAACGCGCCCCGCCCGGGGTGACAGAGGTTGCACCCCTTTCAACCGGAATCCGTTTTGCTCCCACTCGCTTCGCTCGGATTGAATGGCTTTGTCAGCCATTCAATTCGGAGTCCGTATCGCTCCCACGGCCGGTCCGCTGGCCGCGCCGTGACCATCAGCTGCCCCTGCACGCCGACACCCGCCCGTCCGGCCCGCTGTTCCCCGCCGGGTTCGGCCTGACCCCCCGGTAGGCGATAGACAGGCAGTCGGACGGGCGGGACGCCCCGCAGACCCCCGCCGCTACACTCGGGGGCATGACCCGACCCGCACCGGCCCGCGCCCCGCTGCCCACCCGCGACGACCTGCGCGCCCAGTTCCCGCCGCTCGCGCGGGGCCGCGCGTACCTCGACAACGCCGCCGGGGGCCTGCTGCCCCTGCGCGCCATCGAGGCCGTCACCGGGCACCTGATGACCTACGGCGCCACGAACGCCATGCCGGGCCACCAGCCGGGCCGCGAGATCCTGGCCCTCAAGGGCCGCGCCCGCGAGGGCACCGCCCTGTTCCTGAACGCCGCGCCGGAAGACGTGGCCCTCGCGCAGAGCGCCACCGCCCTGACCTTCCGGCTGGCCGGGGCCTTCGCGCGGCTGTGGGGTCCCGGCGACGAGGTCATCCTGAGCGGCCTGGAACACGAGAGCAACGCCAGCCCCTGGCGGGAACTGGAACGCGTGGGCGTCACCGTGAAGGTCTGGCACGCCCGCCAGCCCGACATGACCCTGCACCCGGACGACCTCGCCGCGCTGCTCACGCCCCGCACGCGGCTGGTCGCCGTGACGGCCGCCAGCAACGCGCTGGGCGTCACGCCGGACATCCCCGCCATCACCGCGCAGGTCCGCGCCGCCGGAGCGTGGACCATCGTGGACGCCGTGCACGCCGCGCCGCACACCTTCCCGGACGTGCAGACCTGGGGCGCGGACTTCCTGACCTTCAGCCCGTACAAGGTCTGGGCCCCGCACCTGGGCGCCCTGTGGATCCGCCCGGACCTGCGCGCCACGCTCCCCTGGCCCCGCCTGGAATTCATCCCGCCCGGCGACATCACGGGCATCGAGCACGGCACCCCGCAGTTCGAGCTGCTGGCCGGGTGGCTCGGCACCCTGGACTACCTGCGTGACCTCGCCGGGCACGCCGACCTGACCCGCGCCGCCCTGGAAGCCGCCTCCGCGCGCATTCACGATCTGGAACAGCCGGTCATGGAACGCCTCGTGACCGGCCTGCTGAACCACGACCTCGTCACCGTGTACGGCCCGCAGGGCACGCAGGGCCGCGTGGGCACCGTCGCCTTCCGCGTGGGCGGCGAGGCCCCGGAACAGACCGCCGGCCGCCTCAGCCGCGCCGGGGTGGACGTCGCCGCCGGACACTTCTACGCCGCGCAACCCCTGCGCGACCTGGGCCTGTACCCGCAGGGCGTCGTGCGTGCCAGCATCGCCCACTACACCACCACCGAGGATATCGACCGCCTTCTGGCCGAACTGGGCTGAAGTCAGGCAGGGGAGGGTGGGCGGTGGAGGCGCGACTGCCTCCCACTGCCCACTTCCGACTTTACGGCTGCGGCGTCAGCGTGAAGTCCCACTCGAACGAGCGGCCCCAGGGCAGCGTGGCGTCCTGGAGGGTGTACGTGCCGCCCAGGCGCAGCGGGAAGGCGTCGCGGGCGAGGTTCAGCAGGGTGTCCTGCGTGCCGGGGGCAGTCAGTTGCGCTTCCGGGATGGCCTTTCTCAGGGCGGCGCGCAGGTCGGCGCTGTAGATGACGTCGTTGGCGTACTCGCGGGCCAGCAGGGCGTCCTGCCGGACGGGGTCCGTGCCCGGCGCGAGGGCCACTTTCGCGTGCGCCAGGGCCGTGCCCAGGTTGTTGCCGGGCGTGCCCCAGGCGGCCAGCGCCTTGAGGTTCGCGGTGCGGCGCAGCGTCTGAAGGTCCGTCCACAGGCGCGGGTTGCCCAGGTTCACCTTCTCCACGTCGGCCACCGCGACCGGCCCGGCGGCCAGCAGCCGGCTGACGCGCACGGCGGCGCGGCGGGGATCGCCGCCGTTGAACACGAACACCGTCAGGTCCGCCCGGCCTCCCTGCCCGGCTTCCTGCACGGTGAAGCCGCTGGCCTGCGCGTGGTTCACGGCGCTCTGCGTCAGGGGAATGCCCTCGTACTTCATGACCTCCCGCGCGGCGGCCGGGTCGCTGTACTCGAAGGTCACGCTGGCGGGCTGCGGGGCCAGGGCGCGGGCGGTCAGCATGGACAGCACCTCGTCCGCGCCGGGGTACACCAGCACGTTCGCCGGGGCGTCCTTGGCCAGCGCCGCGCCCTCGGCGGGGGCGGGACTGCCGGGCAGCGCGTCGTCCCAGCTGACGTGCAACTGCGCGAAACTCCCGGCGCGTGCCCAGTCGATCAGCGTGCGGGTCACGGCGAGGTTCCGTTCGCGGTTCGTGGCGTCCGGTTCGCGCGGCAGCGTGACGAACGCGTACACGGGCTGCCCGGTGCGGGCCGTCCAGGTGCGCAGGGGTTCCAGCCGCGCCAGCGCCTGCGCGGCACTCAGCGGGCTCGTGCGGGACTGCACCAGCCCGCCGTACGCCAGGGCGTCCAGCGCGGCGATCAGCGGGCCGTCCTTGGGTTGCGCCTCCAGCCACGCGCTCAGGGCCGCCGGGTCCGCGCCCACCTGCGCGGTGCCCAGCAGCGGGGCCGGCGGGACGTGCGCCGCGCCGCCGCGCAGGTCCGCGATCAGGGCCGGCAGGACCCGCGTGGCCGGGCGGGAATCCAGCGGCAGCAGCGTCTGCGCCTGCGCGCCCCCCAGCGCCCCACCCAGGGCGAGGGTCAGGGAGGACAGCGTGCTCAGCAGGGCCGGACGGGAGAACTTCATACCCCCGAGCGTACGGGCGCGGCGTGAGCCTTCCCGCAGAGAAAGCTCTGGACGGGGGCGCGACTTCTCGCGTTCCGCCCCCGCCGCGTCACTGTAGTCATGCGTCCCCACGCGGGCGGCCGGCACGGCGTAGCCTGCGAGTCATGACGTCGCCAGGACTACGATGGACGGACATCTGGAAACTCGCCTGGAGGGGCCTGACCCGCCGCCGCGTCCGCACGCTGCTGACCACGCTGGGCATCACGGTCGCGGTCGCCAGCATGGTGATCTTCCTGTCGCTCGGCGAGGGCATCCGCAAGGTGTTCGTCTCGCAGCTCGGCGGGATCGGCCCGGACGTGCAGGTCAGCCTCACGCCGCTGTCGCAGGGACTGGCGCTGCAACCGAACCTGCCGCAGCAGACTGCCGACGACATCCAGGCGCTCGCGCCGGAACTCGGCATCCAGACGGTCACGCCGGTCATCATGGCGGTGCGCGGCGGCCTGGAAGTCACGCAGAGCGTCGTCCTGTACGGCCTGCCCGCCGCGCAGGGCATCGCGGCCGTGTTCCCCACCACCACCGCCGCGCAGGGCCGCGCCCTCACGCCCGCCGACGAGGGCGCGGGCGTGGCGGTCGCCGGGGCGAAGGCCGCGCAGAACCTGCGGCTGGAGGTCGGCAGCACCCTCAACCTCAACCGCCGCAACCAGGTGAAGGTGATCGGCGTGCTCGCCCCGGAAAGCGGGCTGGTGGACAACTTCATCTTCATTCCCCTGACCACCCTGCAACGCAGCGAGGGCGCGGCGGGGCGCGTGTCGCTGGTCGCCGTGAAACTCGACAACCCCCGCGACGCCCGGCGCGTCGCCGACGTGCTGTCCGAGAAACTGAACCTGGAGGCCGGCACCCAGAGCGACTTCCTGAGCTTCATAGACCGCGCCCTGATCATCAGTGACGCCGTGCGTTTCGGGATCTCGCTGATCGCCCTGATCGTCGGTGGGCTGGCCGTGGCGAACACCGTCATGATGGGTGTCTTCGAACGCACCCGCGAGTTCGGCACGCTGCGCGCCATCGGGGCGCGGCCGTCGTTCGTGCGTTCCCTGGTCCTGACCGAATCGCTGCTGCTGTCGCTGGTGGGCGGGGTGGGTGGCGTGCTGCTCGGCCTCGCCGGGATCGCCGGCGTGAACCTCTACACCCAGCAGCTCGCCGGGATCGACGCGGCCGCCCTGACCCCCCGGCTGGTGCTGCTGGCGCTGGCCATCAGCCTGCTGCTGGGCCTGCTCTCGGGCCTGCTGCCGGCCCGCAACGCCGGGCGCATGAGCATCGTGGGCGCCCTCGGGAGAATCTGACATGACCACCGTTCAACCCGACCGTTCCATCCGGGCCGCGTCTGGCCTGCCGGGCCTGCGCACCGAGACCCTCTCGCGCACCTACCCCAGCGGCGACGGGCAGGTCCTGGCCCTCGCGCCGTTCACGCACGCCTTCCCGCCCGGCCTGACCGCCGTGGTCGGCCCGAGCGGCAGCGGCAAGAGCACCCTGCTGAACCTCCTGGCGGGCTTCGACGAACCCACCACCGGGCAGGTCATTGTCGGGGACACGCCCCTGACCCACCTGAGCGAGGCGGACCGCGCCGACTTCCGCCTTCGCCACTACGGGTTCGTGTTCCAGAACCACAACCTCGTCAGCATCCTCAGCGCGCAGGAGAACGTCGAGTTTCCCCTGACGCTCGCGGGCGTCCCCCCGCGGCGACGGCAGGACCGCGCCCGCGAACTCCTCGCCCTGGTCGGCCTGGAGGGACGCGCCGGGCACCTGCCCAGCCAGCTCTCGGGCGGCGAGGCGCAGCGCGTCGCGGTCGCCCGCGCGCTGGCGCACGACCCGGCCATCCTGCTGGCCGACGAACCCACCGGGAACCTCGACAGCCGCACGGGCGAGCGGGTCCTGGGCCTGCTGCAGGGCGCCGCCGCGACCGGCCGGACCGTCATCCTGATCACGCACGACCGCGACATCGCCGCGCAGGCCGACCATCACCTGAGCGTGAAAGACGGCGAGGTCAGCCTGGAAGACTGATACGGACTGCCGTTTGTTTCGCCGACAATCCGGAACTTCACCGGATTGCCGACTCCACGTCCGGAACCCGCCCTGCTCCTCCTCTGCGGAGCAGCTCTACGAGTCGCAGCCGCCCGGATTGAATGGCTTTATAAGCCGTTCAATCCGGGCGGACGCGCAGAGCTGCGCCGGCCCGCCGGGAGGGTCCGCGCCGGGGCAGGGACGACCGGTGCCGGTCAGCCGCCGGCCCGGCTGGTGTCGCGCAGCCAGTAGGTGTGGCCCAGGCGGTCTTTCAGCCGCACCACGACCTGCACGCTGGAACCCGGGCGCAGGCGGCCGCTGCCGCTCCACGCCGAGGCGCTCAGGGTGCCCGGCGCGCTGCTGGCGGGCGCCGTGACGCGCAGCGGCGCCTTCCACACGCCGGCGCCCGTGACGACGAACACGCCGTCCAGGGTCAGGCCGTCGAGGGACGCGGCGCCCATGCGGTCCGCGGTGGCCGCGCCCACCTGCACGCGCACGCCCAGCCCGCCGCCGTACAGGGTGGCGGTCGCCTGCGCGGTCAGGACCTGCCCCTGCCGGATCAGGGTGGTCGGTGCGCTCAGCAGGTCGCCCGCCTGGGGGTCCGGGACGCCCCCCGCCGCGCCGCAGGCCACCAGCACGCAGGCAAGCGCGGACAACCAGAACTTCTTCATGAGGTCAGCTTAGCCCATGAGCGCCGGATGCGCAGCCGACCAAAGTTGCAGGGGTGATCCGGGCCGCCCCGACCGGGACGCTGCGGGTGGACGCGGGCGCTCACCAGCTCAGGTCGGGAACCGTGACGACCCGGTCGGCAGGCTGATCCGTGAACAGGGTGTACGTCAGGGTGTACGTGCCGGGAATCACGCGGCCCAGCAGCAGGCTGTCGCCCTCCACGCGCGGGTCCACGTTGGCCAGGCTGGGTCCCTGCACCTGGATCGGGCCGCGCACGGCCGGCGTGCCGCCGCCGGGCAGCGCGTCGAGAATCCTGAGGTTCTCCAGGGTGCTGTCCACGGTCAGGACCAGCGTGACCACGTAGCCCTGCGCGGCCGCCTCCACGCTTTTTTGCAGGCTGGCGCGCGCGCCGCCCTCCACGGTGCGGGTCACGTTCGCGCCGCCCGGGTTGCGCACGCGGGCCTGACCGGTCGTGCGCAGGTCGGTGGGGGACAGGACCGCCTCGGCGGTATCGCTGCGGCACACCCGCACGGGTACTTTCAGGCGCAGCGGTTGCCCCTGGCTGAACTCGCCCGGCACTTCCAGCGGGTAGTCGCTGGTCCAGCCGGTCGGGAGGTTCAGTTTCAGGCGGGCCGGCAGGCGGTACGGGAACTCGGTCCTGGCGGTCGCGGTGAGTTGCGTCACGTCGCAGACGTTCAGGATGTCCGGCGCAGTCACCAGGGCCACCTCGGTCCGTACCCGGTACTCGATGGTGACGCGGTTGAGGCTGCCGTCCGCGACCCGGCCCGGCAGGGGGCGCGTGAAGGAACTGCCGGGCAGGGTGGTCGGCGTGACCGGGTAGTCACCGGGGGCCAGCGGCAGCGTGGCGGGCGTGGTCAGGGTCCGGCCGGCCACCTCGAACGGCACGCCGGTCAGCGGGATGCGCTGGTCGCCGTACAGCGCCACGGCCTCCACCGCCAGCTGCCCCTCGGGCGGGCGGGCCACGAACCGGATCTTGTTGAAGCCCGGCTGGTACCGCACCTCGCTGGCCGACACGACGTTCCCGGTGCCCTGCAGCAGCGTGCCGCTGACCGGCACGTACCCGGGCGGCAGCTGCGGACGCACGACCGAGTCACCCACCAGCGCGTACGACGCGCCGGGAACCGGGCGGCCCTGCGGGTCCACCACGTCCACGAGCAGCTGGTTGGCGATCTTCACGGTGTCCGGCAGCGTGAAGCCGCCCACGCGCGCCGTGATGGGCTTGTCGTCCAGGCGGAAGGCGTAGCGGATGGCGTTGCTGTACTGCTTCGTGGTGGACCGCACCCGGATGAACAGTTTCCATTCGCCCAGCAGGTCCGGCGTGATCCTGAAGGTGTCGGTGGCGGTGCGGCCGTTCTCGCTGGGCGTGAGGTTCACGCGCGTCCCGCCGGGCTGCACCGCCCACAGTTCGGCTTCCTTCGCGCCGTCCACGTCGTAGTTCAGCAGGGCCAGCGTCCGGCCGTTCCAGTCGCCGGTGACGTTCAGGGTGGCGGCCAGCAGGTCGGTGGCGTCGGTGCTGCGGGCGTTCACGCTGAAATCGCTGGTTTCCAGCGCGAAGGGCGCCGCGACCCGCAGCGCGAACGAGTTCTTGCCGTCACCCCGGCTGCTCACCTTGAGGGTGTACGTGCCGGCCCCCAGACCACCGGCGAACAGGCTCTCCCAGGTGTGCTCGCGGTTCAGGCCGTAGCGTCGCTCGACGACCGTGCCGTTCGGGCCGGTGAGCGTGAACGTCGTCTCGAAGGGTTCGTTCTTCTTGTACAGTTCGTCCCCGAAGTACCCGTCGCCCCGGCGGCCGTCCACGTAATCCGCGAGGTTGAAGCCCGGCGAGTACACCTCCAGTCCCAGGGGTTTCCCGGCGTCGGCGGCCGGCACGCGGATCACGTACGATTCCTGCGCCTGCGGCCACTTCTCACCGACCGACACCAGCGGCAGGAACCCGCCGGTCTGGGCGGCGGCCGGCGCGGCCCCCAGGGTGAGCAGCCCCAGGGTCAGCAGGGCGGAACGGAGACGGGCAGAGCGGACGGGCGTGAACGTGGGCATGACTGCGAAAAATCATACACGCGCCCGCTCCCGAACCGCCCTGCCCAGCCCACCCGGCCGGGCCGCGCCCCCCGCTGGGGGTAGCATGCGGCTCAGATGTCCGTCCTCGCCCCCCGCGCCCGCGCCCTGATCGACCCCGACGCCCTGCGCGGCAACCTGAGCGCCCTGGCGGCCCGCAGCGGCACGCCCCTGATCCTGCCGGTCAAGGCGAACGCCTACGGGCACGGCCTGCGCCTGATCGCCACCCTGGCCGCCGCGCACCCGGACGTGTGGGGACTGGCGGTCGCCACGCCCCGCGAGGCGCAGGCCGCCGCTGCCCTGAACACCGGCCGGCCCGTGCTGCTGCTCACGCCGCCCACGCCTGCCGAGGTGCCGGTCCTGGCGGACCTGGGCGTGCGCCTGCCCGTCGCGTCGCTGGCCGAGGCGGCCGCGCTGCCCGACCACGCCCGCGCGCACCTGAAGGTCGACACCGGCATGAACCGCCTGGGCGCCCGCCCGGACGAGGCTGTCGCCGTGGGCCGCGAACTGGCCCGCCGGGGCCTGCTGGAAGGCGCGTACACCCACTTCGCCAGCGCCGACGAACCCGACCTGACGTTCGCCCACGAGCAGCTGCGCCGCTTCCGGGCCGTGCTGGACGCGCTGCCCCCCACCCCGCAGCCGCTGCTGGCGCACGCCGCGAACGGCGGCGCGGTCCTCAGCCTGGGCCGCCTGCCGGGCATGGCGCTCGCCCGGCCCGGACTGGCCGCCTACGGCTTCGCACCGGCGCACCTGCGCGCCCACGCGCCGCTGACCCCGGTCATGACCGTGCAGGCCAGCGTCACGCACCTGCACACCGTCCCGGCCGGCGAGACCGTCAGTTACGGCGGCCTGTGGCGGGCCACGCGTGACACGCCGGTCGCCACGGTCGGCATCGGGTACGCCGACGGCTACCCCCGGAACGCCACGGGCCGCGCCGAGGTCCTCGTCGCCGGGCAGCGCCGCCCGGTCCTGGGCCGCATCTGCATGGATCAACTCATGATCGACGTGACCGGCCTGAACGTGCAGCCCGGCGACCCGGTCACCCTCTGGACGCAGCGGGAGCTGACCGTCACCGACGTGGCCGCCTGGGCAGGCACCGTGGAGTACGAGGTCCTGACCGGCGTGGGTGACCGCGTGGAACGCACGGTCGCGCCGTCCCCCTGAACGAGGCGGGTGGGCCGCAGGAGCACTCTCCCACGGCCCACCCCTCACCCGCCGCCTAGAAGAAGCGGCTGACGTCCCGCACGACCACGAACAGCATCAGCATCATCACGAACGCGAAGCCCGCGAGGTTGATGGCCTGCTCCTGACTGAAGGTCAGCGGACGGCCGCGCACGGCCCCGACGAGCACCAGCAGGATGCGCCCGCCGTCCAGGCCCGGAATGGGCAGCAGGTTGAAGAACGCCAGCGACAGGTTCAGCAGGATGGCGACCTGCACGAGCGCCCAGGGGCTGACCGTGGCGGCCCGCGACACGATCTCGGCCGTGCCGATGGGGCCGCTGACATTCTCGTCCCGCGACAGGTTCAGGGTCAGGAACCGCGCGAACAGCTCCCCGAAACTCCGCAGGACCTGCGGCACCGCCTCGCCCGTCACCTGCCACGCCCGGACGAACGCGGCGGGCGCGCTGGTGGCCTGCACGTCCGGCCCGTAGCGGATGCCCAGCAGTTGCCGCTCGCCGTTCACGGTGGGCGTCCAGTCGAAACGCACGTCACGGGTCTGCCCGCCGCTCACGACCGTGAAGGTGTGCGGCCCGGCCCTGGTCAGCACGTCCCGCACGCCCTCCCAGCCGGCCACCTCGCGCCCGCCGACGCGGGTGGTGTCCGGGATGTCCTGCCCGTCGATGGCGGTGATCACGTCCCCGGTCCGCAGGCCCAGGCGCTGCGCGGTGGACCCGGCCACGACCTCCTCGATGCGGGCGCGGTCCGGGGCGGGCACGCCCTGCGCGGTGAACGTGACGGTCATCAGCGCGATGGCCAGCAGCAGGTTCGTGAGCGGCCCGGCCAGCAGGACCGCGACCTTCCCCCGGGCGGGCAGGCCCGCGAAGCCGCGCGTGGGTTGCCGGTAGCCGCCCTGACCGTCCTCCTCGGGGGCCATGCCGTCGATCTCCACGTACCCGCCGATCGGCAGCAGGCTCAGGCGCCACTCGGTGCCGCGCCACTGCCGCCGCAGCAGCACCGGCCCCATGCCCACGCTGAACGAATGCACCGCCACGCCCTGCCGGCGGGCGAGTGCGTAGTGCGCCAGTTCATGCAGGAACGTCGCCACGCCGATGATCAGCACCGTCCACAGCAGGCCCAGCGGCGTCAGGGCCGCCGCGATGCCCTGCAACACGTTCACGCCCGCTCCCCGCCGCCCGCGCCGGCACCCACGGCGCGGCCCAGGCCGCCGGCGCACAGTTCACGCGCCCGCCCCCGCGCCCAGGCGTCCGCCTCGCCCAGCGAGTCCCAGGTCAGGTCGCCGCCCGGCGTCTCGTCCAGCAGCCGCTCGATCAGGCGCGGAATGTCCATGAACCCGATCTGCCCGGCCAGGAAGGCGTCCACGGCAACCTCGTCGGCGGCGTTCAGCACGACCGGCGCCAGCCCCCCGGCGTTCCCGGCGCGGTACGCCAGTTCCAGGCACGGAAAGCGCCGCAGGTCCGGCGCGCGGAACTCCCAGTCGCCCAGCAGCGGCCACGACCCGTGCGACGCGACCTCCGGCCCGCGCCGCGCGCCCCGCACGTCCCCCGGACGCTGCATCCCGGTCGGCGCGGCGTCGATGGCGTACGCGATGGGCAGCCGCATGTCCGTCGGCCCGAACTGCGCCTTCAGGCTCCCGTCCCGGAAGCGCACGGCCGCGTGCACGATGCTCTGCGGGTGCACCACGACGCCCACCTGCGACAGCGGCAGCCCGTACAGGCTGGCGCACTCCATGACCTCCAGGCCCTTGTTCAGCAGCGTGGCGCTGTCCAGCGTCACCTTCGGCCCCATGCTCCAGGACGGGTGGCGCAGCGCCTGCTCGGGCGTCACGCCGCTCAGGTCGTCCGGTCCCAGCCGGAACGGCCCGCCGGACGCCGTCAGGATCAGCTCGGCCACGTCCGCCATGTCCTCGCCGGTCAGGCACTGGAACATGCCCGTGTGCTCGCTGTCCACCGGCACGACCCGCCCGCCGCCCACCGCCGCCGCCTGCCACATCAGGTGCGCGGCCGTGACCATCGCCTCCTTGGTGGCCAGCGCCACCGCCTGCCCGGCCTCCAGCGCCGCGCGGGTCGGGGCCAGCCCGATCAGGCCGCTCATGGCGTTCACGACCACGTCTGCACGCTGCGAGGCCACCTCGGACGGGTCCGCGATCACCTGCGTCAGTCCCGACAGGCGCGAGCGGGCCTCGCCCAGCACGCCCTCCTGCACACTGACCAGACCGGGCCGGAACTCCCGGACCTGCGCTTCCAGCAGGTCCAGGTTCCGCCCGGCGGCCAGCGCCGTGACCTGCCAGCCACGCTCCCGCGCCACGTCCAGCGCCTGCGTGCCGATACTGCCGGTACTGCCCAGCACGGCGATGGCCTGCACCGCACTGGCCTGCACCTGCCCGGCCTGCGCCGCGCCGCTCTCTGCCTGCTCTCGCTTCATCACCCTGCATGCTAGAGCATCCGCCGCAGAAGTCTGTACGCGCCCAGCCCAGGCCGGCCGCGCATGGCGTCGGCAACCCGGCGCTGTCCCGGGGAACGAATCATACGGACTGCCGTTTGTTTCGTTCACAGATCGGACCACCACCGATCCATCAACTCCACGTCCGGAACCCGTTACTCTCCTGCTCTGCGGCGCAGCTCTCCGAGTCGCATCCGCTCGGATTGAATGGTCTTTGCAGCCCATTCAATCGGAGTCCGTATCAGACGGCAGTCCGCTCGGATGGAATGGTGGTGGCAACCCATTCGATCGGAGTCCGTGTCACTGCGAGAACAGGCTGATGTGCAGGAACAGGTACGTGGCCGGCACCGCGAACAGCAGGCTGTCGATGCGGTCCAGGAACCCCCCGTGACCGGGCAGGCTGTTACCGCTGTCCTTGGTGTTCAGTGACCGCTTGATCAGGCTCTCGGCCAGGTCGCCCAGCTGACTGGCACTTGCCACCAGAACCGAGTACAGCAGCGCCTCCAGCGGGGACCAGATGCCGGTCAGGGTGGTCAGGGCCAGCACGATCACGAAACTGGCCAGCAGCCCCCCGATGGCCCCCTCGACGGTCTTGCCGGGACTGACTTCCGGGGCCAGCTTGCGCCGCCCGAAGAAATGCCCGGTGAAGTACGCCCCGATATCCGCCGCGAAGGTCGCCAGCAGCGGCAACGCGAAGTACAGCAGGCCGCGGTCCGCATCCGGGCTGTAACGCAGCATCAGGAAATACCCCAGCAGCCACGGAATGTACAGCAGCCCGAACACCGAGTACACGATCCGCTCCAGTGGCCGCTCGCCGGGCCGGATCACCTCGATCACCAGCAGGTACGCCACGGCGACCGTCATGACCGCCTCGCGCCACGACCCGCCGGGCCACGGCGCCTGCGGCCACATGGGCAGGCTCGCCAGGATCAGCGCCACGGCGAACACCCCCAGGCTCACGCGTCGCACGTCGATGTCGTTGCGGTCGAGCATGCGGATGTACTCGTACAGCCCCATGACCGACACGAACAGCAGCGCCGGCAGCATGGCCCACCAGCCGGTCCACACGACCGCGCTGATGATCGCGAACCCCACCACGCTGGTCAGGACGCGGCTGCTCAGCGACTCCACGCGGCCTCCAGAAGGGACGTGGGCTGTGGGCCGTGGGGTGTTGCACCACACGCCACGGCCCGCAGCCCACGTCCTGTCTCAGGCGTCCTCACCCGAGGATTTCCTGCTCCTTCTTCTGGAAGGTACTCTCGACCTTCGCGATGAACTCGTCGGTGATCTTCTGCACGTCGGCCTCGCCGCGCTTGATCTCGTCGTCACCGATGCCCTCGACCTTCTTGACCTCGTCCAGACCGTGCTTGCGGATGTTGCGGATGGCGATCCGGGCGTCCTCGGCGTAGTTCTTGGCGTTCTTCACGAGGTCACGGCGGCGCTCCTCGGTCAGCATGGGCAGGCTGATGAAGATCGTGTCGCCCTTGTTGTTCGGGTTCAGGCCCAGGTCGCTGTCGCGGATGGCCTTCTCGATGGGGTTCAGTGCGCCGCGGTCCCAGGGGGTGATGACCAGCGTCCGGGCGTCGGGCGTGGTGATGCTCGCCACCTGATCGATCGGCACCGAGCTGCCGTAGTACTCCACGACGATCTTCTTCAGGATGCCGGGGTTGGCGCGACCGGTGCGCAGCACCGACAGGTTGTTCTCCAGCGCTTCGATGGCCTTGCCCATCTTCTCGCGCGTCTCGGCCTGGATTGTTTTCATGTCAGCCATGGTCAGGGCCTCCTTGGAAATGAAATGATTTCGCTCGCGGGGATTGTAGCGCAGCGCGGCCCGGCCTTCCGGTGCGGCCGGTCAGCTGACCACGCCCGGCGGGTGCGGGTCAGGGCGTGCTGATCAGCGTTCCCACCCGCTGCCCCTCGAGCAGCCGGCGCAGGTTCCCTTCCTGGAACAGGTCGAACACCACGATCGGCAGGCCCTTGTCCATGCACAGCGTCAGCGCGGTGGCGTCCATGACTTCCAGCCGCTGCTCGACCACCTGCAGGTGCGTGGCCTGCTCGATGAACTTCGCGTCGCTGTTCTTGCGGGGGTCGCTGTCGTACACGCCGTCCACACGGTTTTTCGCCATCAGCACCACGTCCGCTCCGATTTCCAGGGCGCGCAGGGTGCTGGTCGTGTCGGTCGTGAAGAACGGCGCGCCGTTCCCGCCGCCGAAGATCACCACGCGGCCCTTTTCCAGGTGCCGCATGGCGCGGCGGCGGATGTACGGCTCGGCCACGGCCGCCATCTGGATGGCGCTCATGACGCGCGTGGGCCGCCCGGCACTCTCCATGGCGTCCTGCAGGGCCATGGCGTTCATGACCGTGCCCAGCATCCCGATGTAGTCGGCGGTGGCGGGGTCCATGCCGGCCCCGTTGCGCGCGCCGCGCCACAGGTTCCCGCCGCCGATCACGACCGCGAGTTCCACGTCCGTGCCGTCCAGAGCGCCGGTGATCAGCCGGGCCAGCTGGGCAGTGGTGTCGGGACTGATCCCGAAGCCCGACTCACCGGCCAGGAACTCACCAGAAAGTTTGAGCAGAACGCGCTTGAACATGCATACCTCGCTTGGGGACCGGCGCGTGCGCGCCGGCAGGGAAAAAGGGGCGAAGGGAGGAAAGGGGGGTGGCGTCTGGCAGCATACTCCCGGCAGTTGCGCGGGCCGCTGCCGGGACGGGGGAGGGGGCGCCGGGGGGGGGCCCTTCAGGGCGCCGCCCCTCCGGGGAGAGGGGCGGCGCGGAACTTCAGGGCAGGGTGGCGTTAAGCGCCGATCTCGAAGCGCACGAAGCGCTTGATGGTCGCGCCGCCCAGGTACTTGGCGACGGTGACGCTGTTGTCCTTGACGAAGTTCTGCTCGGGCAGGACCTTCTCGGAGTAGAACTTGCCGATCTGACCTTCGACGATCTTCTCGACGATCTGCTGGGGCTTGCCCTCGTTCAGCGCCTTGTTCGTGAGGATCTCGCGCTCCTTCTCGATGTCGCTGGAGTTCACCTCGTCACGGCTCAGGAACTGGGGGCGCTCGGCGGCGACGTGCAGGGCCACGTCCTTGGCCTGCGCGTCCGTGCCGCCCTCGAGGTCGACGAGCACGCCGATCTTGCCGTTGCTGTGCACGTACCCGGCCACGGTGCTGCCTTCCACGAAGGCCACGCGGTTCAGGACCAGGTTCTCGCCGATCTTGCCGGCGGCGGCGGCGACGGTGGTCGCCACGGTCTCACCGCTGGGCAGCGTGAAGGAGCGGAACTCCTCGACGTCGCTGGTGCCGGCGCTCAGGGCCGCCTGGGCCAGTTCGGCCACCAGCGCCTGGAAGTCGCTGTTGCGCGCCACGAAGTCCGTCTCGGAGTTCACTTCGACGATGGCAGCCTTGTTGCCGTCCACCACGAAGCGCACGAGCCCTTCCTTGGCTTCACGGTCGGCCTTCTTGGCGGCCTTCACGATGCCGCGCTCGCGCAGCAGCGCCACAGCCTTCTCTTCGTCGTTGCCGGCGTCGGCGAGGGCCTTCTTGACGTCCATCATGCCTGCGCCCGTCAGTTCACGGAGTTTCTTGATTGATTCCAGCATGTCATGCCTCCAGGGTCGGTCCCAGCGTGTGGGTCCGGGTGAGGGGTTCGCCCGGCAGTCCGGGCGTGAGCGTGGGCCGCGGTCGGGGCAGGAGAAAAGGGTGGTCCGAAGCGTTTGCGCCGGACAGCACCCTTCCTCCCGGCCCGGTCCGGGCTTAGTTCTCGGTCTGCTCGGTCTCGGTCGCTTCCGCGGCGACTTCGCCCTCGGCCGCGCCGACGTCCTCGCCGCCGCCACGCGCCTCGACGAGCAGGTCGCCGATGCGGTGCGTGATCAGCTGGATGGAGCGGATCGCGTCGTCGTTACCGGGAACGATGTAGTCGATGACGTCCGGGTCGCTGTCCGTGTCGGCCAGCGCGATGACGGGAATCCCCAGCTTGTTGGCTTCCTGCACGGCGATGACTTCCTTGGTGGGGTCCACCACGAAGATCGCGTCAGGCAGGCGGTTCATCTTGCGGATGCCACCCACGAAGCGCTGCAGACGCTCGCGCTCGGCGGCGAGCTTGATGCGCTCGGCCTTCAGGCGGTCGTTGATGCGGCCGGACTCGAACATCTCGTCGAGTTCGTTCAGGCGGTCGATGCGGGTGCGCATGGTCTTGAAGTTCGTGAGCATCCCGCCGAGCCAGCGGCTGGTGACGAAGGGCATGCCGGTGCGGCGCGCTTCGAGTTCCACGATCTCCTGGGCCTGCTTCTTGGTGCCGACGAACAGGATGACGCCGCCACGCTCGGACAGTTCCTTGATGAAGTCGAAGGAACGGTCCACCTGCTTGAGGGTCTTCTGCAGGTCGATGATGAAGATGCCGTTACGCTCGGCGAAGATGAAACGCTTGAACTTGGGGTTCCAGCGCTTGGTTTCGTGACCGAAGTGAACCCCGGCCTCCAGCAGTTGCTTCATGGAGATGTACGACATGTGAACTCCTGAGCGTTGAAATGTGGGACAAGTTTGCCGTTCTCGTGCCAGCCCAGCGTCATGAACGCCGAAGGTGGGCCAGGCCGGGCGCGACGCTCCAGCGCGCACGGCGGGTCACGGGGGCACCCAAACGGGAATTATACGACATCGGACGCACGGGTGGGAGGGGGGACGCCGGGCGGACAGCTGATGGCAGAAGGCTGATAGCAGATGGCGGATGGTTGATGGCGGATGGCTCAGTGGAGGCTGTGGGCCAGCGCCGAGACTGCCAGCGACTGCCGGGCCTGCTCCATCTGGGCGTCCTCCAGATGCCACGCCGCCGAGAGGGCCGCGTACGCCCCCACCCACGCCAGCAGGCGCGTGCGGTCCAGCCCGGCCTCCTGCGCGATCAGGGCCGACTGCCGTTCCAGCCGCCCCGACGTCAGCGCGTGCGCCAGCGTGGGATTGCACAGCATGTTCGCGAAATCGAAGGTCCGCTCGCCGGTCAGTCCCTTCGGGTCGATCACCAGCCAGCCGCGCTCCGGGCTGCGCAGCACGTTCCCGTGGTGCAGGTCTCCGTGCAGGGGCCGCACGTCACGCTGATCCGCCAGCAGGCGCTGCGCGGTGACCCAGGCCTGCCTGAACACGCCGCCCAGCTCGGCGCTCTCGGCCAACTCCTCGAACCACTCCCAGAGTGTGAGCAGCGAGGATGGATGGTCAGGGCGTTGCTGATGGACTTGGACAGCTGCGCTGCACAGAATCTGTGTCGCTGCGGAATCCTGGTTGCCGAGAGCCATTTCGGCCAGAGCCGGTTCTGGATGTAATCGCTCCATCAGCAGCCCCCGACCGCCCTTGCGGAATACCTGAGCTGCCCCCTGCCCGTCCAGCCACACCATCAGGTCGTAGCCACGGACCTCCACCACACTGCGGGTCACCTTCAGCATCGCCGCCCGGCCCTGCCAGCGCACGGGCATCAGGTCGCTGCTGGTCGTGCGGATCGCCGCGCCGTCCGGTGTCAGATTCCAGCGCATCATGTACCCGTCCAGACCCATAAGCCCAGTCTGCACCCAAAGAGGGACGCCCGGCCGGTGGTGACAGGGCTTACACTCGGCAACTATGGACTGGTTCTACGCAATCGTTTACGGCATCGTCGAGGGCATCACGGAATTCCTGCCGATCAGCTCGACCGGCCACCTGATCCTCACGGGGAACCTGCTGGGCGTCCCGTGGACCAAGGAAGTCAAGGACACCTTCGAGGTCGTCATTCAGGGCGGCGCGATCCTGGCCGTCCTCGCGTACTACTGGAAGGACTTCCTGCAGATCCGCCGCATCGGCACCGACCGCAGCCAGCAGACGCTCTGGCTGGGCGTGCTCGTCGCCTGCATTCCCGCCGTGATCCTGGGCCTGCTGTTCGGGGACGCCATCAAGGCGAACCTGTTCCGGCCCAGCGTGGTCGCCTGGGCGCTGATCGTGGGCGGCGTGATCATCTGGCTGCTCGAGAGCCGCCGCGTCACCCCGAACGTGGACGCCATCGAGAAGATCGGCGTGCCCCGCAGCCTGATGATCGGCGCGGTGCAGTGCCTCGCGCTGCTGTGGCCCGGCTTCTCCCGCAGCGCCAGCTCCATCCTGGGCGGCATGGTCCTGGGCCTCGACCGGCCCACTGCCACCAAATTCAGCTTCTACCTGGGCGTTCCCACCCTGGGCGGCGCGGCCCTGCTGGACTTCATCAAGAGCCGCGACATCCTCGCGGAGATCGGCGTGGGGAACGTGCTGCTGGGCGCCGGCGTGTCGTTCGTGGTCGCGTACCTCAGCATCGGCTGGCTGCTGCGGTTCGTGTCCACCAACACCTTCAAGCCCTTCGCGATCTACCGCGTGGTGGTGGGCGTCCTGATCCTGATCCTGATCGCCACGGGCGTCCTGAGCAACGGCAACCTCGCCTGACCCTGCCCGCCTGACCTGACGCGCCGCTCCTGAATACCGGGAGCGGCGCGTTCGCCATGCAGACCCGCACGCGGCCTGCCAGAATCGGGGCGTGGTTCCCCCCACCCTCTACCGCCCGTTCCTCAGCGGCACCTACAGCGTCTCGGCCGGCCTGTACCGCCTGGGCGCGCAGCCCGTGCCGTGGCTGGACGACCCCGGCCCCGAACAGCACACCTTCACGCTGGACCGCGAGTACCCGCGCCTGATCGCCAGCAAGGCCGCCGCGCACGCCCGCGCCCTGCCCGAGTACGCCGGCGAGGCCGCCCTGACCCCGGACCTGCGGGAGGCCGCGCTGACCTTCACGGCCCGCCAGCTCGCCGCCGACAGCGGGGGAGAGATCCGCTGGGACGGCCGCACCCTGCGCAACACCCTGCTGGGCTGGCAGGCCGACCTGCACCCCCGCTGGAACGCCCTGGAGAACCTGCGGCGCTTTTCCGGCCCCCACGCCGCGCTGGTCGCGGACACCCGGCCCGTGAGCGCCCTGGATTTCCTGGGCCTGAACGCCAGCGAGGACCTCGCCCTGATCGCCCGCGACCCCCACAGCGGACGCGACTGGCTGGCCGCCACGCACGTCCTGAACCCCCAGCACTGGGACCCCCGCGACAAACTGGGCCGCGACTTCGCGCAGGTGCACGCCCCCATTCCCGGCAGCGGCCCCATGAACGCCACCGCGCCCCGCCTGCTGGACGCCGTGATCCACCGCGGCCCGTTCGTGCGCTTCGCCTGGGGCCTGAGCACCACCGACCGCCTCGACCACCACCCCGCCGCGCCGCCCGACGCGGACCGCGACCCGCGCACCCGCTTCGACCCGCACGGCACGTTCCTGCGCGTGGAACGCCAGACCCTGACCGGATTCCCGCACGCGAACGGGGCGCTGTTCACCATCCGCCCCTACACCCACCCGCTCACGCAGGCCGTGCAGAACCCCGCCCACGCCCGCGCCCTGGCGGCCGCCCTGCACTCCATGACCCCCGCGCAGACCGACTACAAAGGATTAACGCGGCTCCGGGACGACCTGCTGACCTGGCTCGACACCCAGGCCCTACACTCGACCGTGTGAACCGCGCCGCGCCCACCCTCGCCGCCCTGCTCCTGAGCGGGCTCCTGACTGCCCTGCTGGGAGCCTGCGACCTGCCCCAGGATTCCCAGGTCACCCAGTCCCAACCCACCCAATCGCAGCCCGCCCCATCAAGGCCCGCCCCGCCCGCCTCCACCCGCGACCCGCACAGTGGCCTGCGCTGGATCGCCGCCCGCGACCTGCCCCGCGAGGGACAGACCCTCCTGACCCGCATCGCCCAGGGCGGCCCCTACCGCTACAGCAAGGACGGCAGCACCTTCGGGAACCGCGAACGCCTCCTGCCCCGCCAGAGCAGCGGCTACTACCGCGAGTACACCGTCCCCACCCCCGGCGAGAACGACCGGGGCGCGCGCCGCATCGTCTGCGGCGGCCAGCCCCGCACCACCGAGTGCTACTACACCCCCGACCACTACGCCAGTTTCAGGAGAATCCACCCATGATGCAGGTCTTCGACGAAGCGCCCCAGGGCATCCAGACCGCCCCGCACGAACCCCGCATCCTTGCCGCCGGCCACCAGGTCAGCGTCCGCGAAATCAACCTCGGCGCCGCCCACGACAAGACCAGCCTCATGCTCGCCTTCCTGACCGGTCTGGGCCTGCGCGACACCTTCGGGCAGAACTGGGACGCCCTGTACGACGTCCTGACCGACCCCGACCAGCGCCCGGACCGCCTCGCGCTGCTGCTGTGCGACCACGCCCACTTCCGCCGCCGCCACCCCCACCTGAACGCCGACCTCGAACGCGTCCTGCTGGACGCGCAGGCCGAAGCCGCCCGTACCGGCCGCGCCCTGTGGCTGCTCAGCGAGGAACCCGACAGCGACACCCGCCACTGGTGACCCCAATCCCCCTGATACGGACTGCCGTTTGTTTCGCCGACAATCCGGAAGTTCACCGGATTGCCAGCTCCACGTCCGGAGGGGCGTTTTTCTCCTGCTCTGCGGCGCAGCTCTCCGAGTCGCATCCGCTCGGATTCCGAGTCCGTATGACAAGAGGTGAAACGAGCATGCGCCCGGAATCACCAGGGACGCCCGCCACGGCCACATTCGGTCCCACCCTCACCGGCCCGCCCTTGCCGTGGCCGGTGCGGGTGATCATGCGGGCCGCGCTGCGCGTCCGGGCCTCCCTGCAGGGCAAGCGGTGAGCGGCCCACCCCCTGGGACCAGCGAGAGTACAGACCTGATCCTGTCCTACGGCCCGGCCTTCCCGTGACACTTCGCCCTGGCGTGCGCGCGGCTGTTCCTGGCGGTCCCCTCTCGCCGCGTTCCGTGGGCACGCTGGGCGCTGACCGGCGCGTCCGTGCTGGCCCTGACCGTGACGGGCGTCCTGCGGGCCGCCACCGGCAGATGTCAAAAGCAAGAACCCCCGTCCTGGACGGGGGTTTTCCTGGTGGGTCGTGTAGGACTTGAACCTACAACCCGCTGATTAAAAGTCAGCTGCTCTACCGATTGAGCTAACGACCCAGCTGGTGTTCGCCTTGTGCGTGCCGTGTGGGCGCGTTCTCAGCGGGAGTGAGTATATGTGGCGCGTGCCGGAGTGTCAACACCCGCCCCGGCTGTGGCGCGGGGCGGGTGCGGCGGGTCAGCGTTTCAGGCTGGGGGGCACGTTGGGCATGCGGGGGGGTTTCATGCCCTTGGCGCCGGGGCCGCTCATGCGCTGGAGCATCTTCATCATGTCCTTCATCTGCTCGTGCATCTTCAGGAGTTTGTTGATGTCCTGCACGGTGTGGCCGCTGCCCGCCGCGATGCGTTTGCGGCGGCGTCCGTCGATGATCTTGGGGTTGCGGCGTTCCTTGACGGTCATGGAGCTGATCATCGCGTCGATGCGTTGCAGCTGCTTCTCGTCGATGTTGAAACCCTCGGGCAGGGCGCGGCTCATGCCGGGAATGAGCTTGAGCAGGTCGCCGAGGGGTCCCATCTTGCGGATCTGCCGCAGTTGCACGAGCAGGTCCTCGAGGTCGAAGTCGCCGGGTTTCTTGACTTCCATGGCCTTCAGGTCGGCCTGCTGGGCGCGTTCGATCAGGCCGAGCACGTCGCCCATGCCGAGGATGCGGCCGGCGACCCGGTCGGGGTAGAAGGGTTCCAGGCCCGCGATCTTCTCGCTGACGCCCGCGAAGTAGATGGGTTTGCCGGTCACGGTGCGGGCCGAGAGGGCCGCGCCGCCGCGCGCGTCGCCGTCCATCTTCGTGATGATCAGGCCCGTGACGTTCACGCGCTGGTCGAAGGTCTGCGCGACATTCAGGGCTTCCTGGCCGGTCATGGCGTCCACGACGAGCAGGCTCTCGGTGGGCTGCATGGCGGCCTGCAGGTCGGCCAGCTGATCCATGAGCGCCTCGTCGATCTGGAGGCGGCCGGCGGTGTCCACGATCACGAGGTCGCGGAAGTCGGTCTTCAGGTGCTCGTCCACGCGGCGTTTCGTCTCGGCGGGACTCTCGCCGTCCGCGACCTTCAGGACGGGCACGCCCACCTGCTTGGCGAGGACTTCCAGCTGGTCACGTGCGGCGGGACGCTGCGTGTCGGCGGCCACCAGCAGCACGCGGCGGCCCTTGCTCTTGTAGTGCGCGGCGAGCTTGCCGGTGCTGGTGGTCTTCCCGGCCCCCTGGAGGCCGACCATGAACCACACGTTCCCCTCGTTCTTCAGTTCGGGTTGCGCGGCCTTGCCGCCGAGCGTCTCGATCAGTTCGTCGTGCACGAGTTTCACGACGGTCTGCCCGGCGTTCAGGCTGCCCTCCACGGACTGCCCGACGGCCTTCTCGGAGACGCGCGCCACGAAGTCCTTCGCCACGCCGAAGTTCACGTCGGCTTCCAGCAGCGCCATGCGGATCTCGCGCATCGCGGCCTTGACCTGCGCCTCGGTCAGCTGGCGTTCCTTACCCACCCGGTCCAGGATGTCCTGCAACTTGTTGCCCAGGGACTCAAACATGCTGTCACGCTACCACGCAGCCCCATGTGCGTCTGTGCCGTGGGTGCCGACTGCTACGCTGCCCGGCATGGGTAAACTCGTGCGCGACCGCATCCCGGACCTCTTCGGTGGCCAGACCCGCCTGCTGAATGGGGAGGAGTACCGCGCCGCGCTGCGCGCCAAGCTCGAGGAGGAGGTCGCGGAGTACCTGCAGTCCAGTGAACCCGAGGAACTGGCGGATGTGCTGGAGGTCCTGCGCGCCCTGGCCGCCCTGCACGACCTGACCCCCGGGGATCTGGAGGCCCTGCGCCGCGCGAAGGCGGACGCGCGGGGTGGCTTCGCGGGCCGGGTGTGGTGGACGCCAGCCTAACGCCCGTTAGGCAGGGCGCGCTATGCTGCGCGCATGCAAAGAGCAGTGATCGTCGCGGCCAGCCGCACGCCCACCGGGAAGTTCCTCGGCAGCCTCGAGAGCGTCAGCGCCGTCGACCTGGGCGCCACCACCCTCCGTGAAACCCTGCGCCGCAGCGGCCTGGACGCGGCCCTGATCGAGGAAGTCATCATGGGGCAGGTCGTGCAGGCGGGCAGCGGGCAGAACCCCGCCCGGCAGGCCGCCCTGAAAGCCGGACTGACCCACGAGGTCGGGGCGCTGACCATCAACAAGGTCTGCGGCAGCGGCCTGAAAGCCGTCATCCTGGCCGCGCAGAGCATCCGCGCCGGCGATCAGCACGCCGTCCTGGCCGGGGGCATGGAAAGCATGAGCAACGCCCCGCACCTGCTGCCCGGCGCGCGCAAGGGCTACCGCCTGGGCCACGCGCAGGTCCTCGACGCGAACACCCACGACGGCCTGTGGTGCTCCATCAACGACGAGGGCATGGGCCTGACCGGTGAACGCGTGGCCGAGAAGTACGCCATCACCCGCGAGGAGCAGGACGCCTACGCCACCCAGAGCCACCGCCGCGCCATCGCCGCGCAGCAGGCAGGCCGATTCACGGACGAGATCGTCCCCGTGACCGTCAAGGGCCGCAAGGGAGACACCGTTGTCGACACCGACGAGGGCCCCCGCGCCGACACCAGCGAGGAGACCCTGGGCCGCCTGAAACCCGCCTTCAAGAAGGACGGCAGCGTCACTGCCGGAAACGCCCCCGGCCTGAACGACGGCGCGGCCAGCCTGATGGTCGTCAGCGCCGACTTCGCCCAGGCGCACGGCCTGACCCCCCTGGCCGAGATCATCGACTACGCCACGGGCGGCCTCGCGCCCGAGTGGGTCATGATGACGCCCGTTCCCGCCACGCAGAAACTCCTGAATAAACTCGGCTGGCAGGCGGGCGACGTGGACCTGTGGGAACTCAACGAGGCGTTCAGCGTCCAGAGCCTCGCCGTCGCCCGCGAACTCGGCCTGGACCCCGCCCGCGTGAACGTGAACGGCGGTGCGGTCGCCCTCGGCCACCCCATCGGCGCGAGCGGCGCACGCATCCTCGTCACCCTCCTGCACGCCCTGAAACAGCAGGACAGGGAAACCGGCGTCGCCACCCTGTGCATGGGCGGCGGCAACGGCCTCGCCCTGGCCGTCAAGCGGGTGTAAGGACACGTGAACGAAGCAAGAAAAGTGAGGGGCCGCCCCCGAACGTCCAGCCAGAGAAAGCGGGTAGGCTGAGCACCATGACGACCCTGTGGATCATCGAGAGCACCTACCTCAAACCCACCGACGAGATCGCCAAGGTCACGCCCGCCCACCGCGAATGGCTCGACCAGCACTACCGCAGCGGCGTGTTCCTCACCAGCGGCCGCAAGGTCGACAACACCGGCGGCGTGATCGTCGCGCAGGCCGACACCCTGCAGGACCTCGTGGACCTGTTCGACCACGACCCCTTCGTCCAGTCGGGCTGCTCCCGCTACAGGTACACCGCCTTCAACCCCGTCAAACGCGGCAAAGCCGTGCAGATCGAGGGCGTGCCGCTCGTCGAGTGAATCTGGACGGACTGACGTTTCAGGTCGGCCCCCTCACAGTGACCGTCCATCAGGGCCGGGTGCCCGACGGAACGGATTCTTGGGATGCGAACTGGCTGGACGTTGCCGCCGAGGTCGACCTGCCCGGACAGGCCTGGGTGCGCGCCACTGGACCATTCCTGATGACCAGCGACCTCGCCGGGTTCCTGCCGGAGTTGCGGCGCATGCACGAGACGCTGACTGGAACGGCCGACCTTCATCCCCTGGAGCCGGATCTGAGGGTGCACCTCGAATGCGGTTCCACGGGGCAGCTCCTCACAGAGATTGAATTGACTCCAGACCACCCGACCCAGAGTCACATCTTCGAGCTAGAGCTGGATCAGACGTACCTGCCCGGAATCATCCGGCAGTTGGACACCATTCTCGAGCGTTTTCCCGTCCGGGGCAGACCGGACTGAACAGGAGTTCCCATGAAATTCGGAGTGATCGGAGCTGGACAGATGGGCGGCGGCATCGCGCAGGTCGCCGCGCAGAGTGGATTTACCGTGGTCGTGCAGGACGTGAAGCAGGAGTTCCTGGACCGGGGCCGCGTCGTGATCGAGAAGTCAGTCGCGAAACTGCACGAGAAGGGCCGCTTGACGGACACGCCGGACGTGATCCTGGGCCGCATGGAGTTCACGACGGACCTGAACGCCTTCGCGGACTGCGATCTGGTCGTGGAGGCCATCGTGGAGAACGAGGGGGTGAAGGCCGACCTGTTCCGGCAGCTGGGGCAGATCGTGAAGCCGGAAGGCATCCTGGCGAGCAACACGAGCAGCATTCCGATCACGGCGCTCGCAAGTGCGTCGGGCCGCCCGGAGCGGTTCATCGGGATGCATTTCATGAACCCGGTGCCGCTGATGCAGCTGGTCGAGGTGATTCGCGGCTACAGCACCAGCGACGAGACCGCGCAGGTCGTCACGCAGACCGCCGAGCGGATGGGGAAGACCCCGCTGGCCTGCAACGACTTCCCGGGTTTCGTCAGCAACCGCATCCTGATGCCCATGCTGAACGAGGCCATCCAGTGCGTCATGGAAGGCGTCGCGGAACCCGAAGCGATCGACGGGATCATGAAACTCGGCATGAACCACCCCATGGGCCCCCTGACCCTGGCGGACTTCATCGGACTGGACACCTGCCTCGCCATCATGGAAGTCCTGCACAAGGGGCTGGGGGACGACAAGTACCGCCCCAGTCCGCTGCTGCGCAAGATGGTGCAGGCGGGCCTGCTGGGCCGCAAGAGCGGACAGGGCTTCTACACGTACTGACGGCCGCCGCCCCCCTGTCCCCGTCCGGTCCGGCTGGTCCGCGCCGGCCTGTCACCGCAGGCGGATGACCTGTCGAGGCCGGGTGCCCGGCCAGAATGTTAGGTTGGGCAGGTCGCCCCGCCCTGACTGCGCCGCCCCGGACTGCACGCAGCCGCCTGCCCCCTCCCCCCCTCCCCATTCCGGCCTTTTTTCTCTTGAGCCCCTGGAGCCTGCATGTTCAAACGCACCTGGTTGACCGTCACTGCCGCCGCCCTGTCTCTCACCGCCATCACCGTCCCCAGCACCGCCAGCGCCGCCGACGTGACGCTGGGCCTGAACAGCAGCCTCGGCCTGGGCTGTCAGGTGGCTGGCGTGCGCGCCGGCATCCGCGCCGACCGCGTCGGCGTGTACGGGCAGGGCTCCTTCTGCGCCAGTAACGTCCAGGGGCAGTCCGGCGTGGCGTCGTTCGGGCTGGGCCTCTCGGTCGACCTGTTCCGCAGCGGGAATTTCACGACCTACGCCCTGGCCGGACTGGACACCGTCCGGAACAATGTCGCGTTGCACGCGGGCGTCGGGGCGCGTTACGGGCTGGCGCTGGTGCCGGCCGAGGCGTACCTCGAGGCGGGTGTCCAGCGGATCAACACCTCGCTGCAGGCCATCACCGGGCCCCGCCTCGCGCTGGGCGTGAACTACCGCGTGAACGTGGCCAACCTGCAGGGCACCCTGCCTGCCGCGTCGGGCAGCGGCGCTGCAGAGGCGGAGGCCGCGCCGGTCGCCTGCAACCTGACCCCGGAAGCGGACCGCGCCAACGCCAGGGACGCCGCAGTGAACGCGGCGAACGAGGCCATCGCCGCCGCACTGGGAGCGTACTCGGCGGTGTACTCCAACGTGAGTTTCTCGGTCAGTGCGGGGGCCGCCAGTGTCAGCGGCAACAACGCCCAGGTGGTCGGCAGCGTGACCCTGTCCGGCACGCAGAACAGCAACGGTGAGCGTGTCAGCGGGACGTACGGCGGCACCATCAACCTCGTGCGTACCGGATGCGGCTGGGCCGCCACCGGCTACTCCCGGAACGACTGATCGCCCCGGTCCACCCCGGGCGGCGTCCCTGACGGCCAACCGGGGTAGGACCGGTCAGCGCCCCCGCTGGTGGTACTCGGCGTTGGGTGTGAAGCCCAGGGCGCTGCTGACGCGGTTGGTCATGTTGAACATACCGGTCACCTGGGTGGCTTCCAGGATCTCGTGATCGTTCAGACCCGCTGCGCGCAGCGGGGCCAGGTCGCGTTCGGTCATGTCGGCGGGCGTGCGGGTCAGTTTCTCCGCGAACGCGCACAGCGCCGCCTGCCGTTCCGTGAGGGCCGCGTGCCGCCAGTTCACGGCGACCGTGTCGGCCCAGGCGGGGTCGCCGCTGTACTCGCGCAGGGCCGCGCCGTGCGAGACGGCGCAGTACACGCAGCGGTTCACGCTGCTGACGGTCACGCCGATCAGTTCGCGTTCCGTGTGGGTCAGGTGCCCGTCGCGGTTGACCAGGGTGTTGAAGTCGTTCCACCATGCCAGGAACGGCTCGCCGTTCAGGGCCTGCGCGCGGAACACGTTCGGGACGAAGCCCAGGTTCGCCTCCGCTTTCGCCCAGAGTTTCTGCACGCCCTCGTGCGCGGACTGCTCGTCCGGCACGGTCAGCCAGGAGATTCGGTTCATGGTCCGCCCAGAGTAGGACATGCGGCGTCTGGGGGCGTGGCATCATCGGCGGGTGCTGCCCTCCCGCGCCGAGCTGATCAGCGTGCCCATGTACGCCAACGTGTTCCTGCTGACCACCCCGCGCGGCCGCCTGCTGGTCGATACCGGCACGGTCGTGCACGCGCCGCGGTTCCTGCGGCTGCTACGGTCGTTCCGGCCGGACGCGCTGCTGGTCACGCACGCGCACCCGGACCATGCGGGCAGCGCGTTCCTGGCGGCGCGGGCGGGCCTGAACGTGCTGGCGCACCCGCTGGAGCACCCGGCGCTGCTGGGGGAGGTGCATGACCTGCCGTACCCGGCGGGCCGTCCGGGCGTGGGGCGGCTGGTGTCGCGGGCGCACCCGAACGTCCGGGCGTCGGCGTTGCGGGCCGCGCTGCCGGGGCAGGACGTGCTGGGCTGGGAGGTCGTGCACCTGCCGGGCCACACGGCCGGGCAGATCGGGTTGCGGCGCGGCGGCGTGCTGATCGCGGCGGACGCCGTGGTGGGTGGCCGTGACGGCGCGCACCTGCCCCGCGCGGCGTACAACCACGACCACGCGCAGGCCCTCGCCACCCTGAAGGCGGTGGCGGGCATGAACTTCCGCGAGATCTGGCCGGGTCACGGGGGCGTCCTGACCGCCGAGCAGGTCCAGACCCGCGCGGGAAGAGTGGACCGTTGAAAGTCGATGGTTGACGGCAGGGAACGCGCCCCCCTCCATCCACCATCGACTTTTGACCTTCTACGGGTTTACTTCTTGGGTTCGTCGGCGACCTGTCCGGTCACGCCAGGCACGACCCAGGCCATGCTGTTCAGTTCGCCGATGCTGGCGACCTTCCCGGCGGGGACGCGCAGGATGCCGTTGCGGTCCTTGATGGGGCCGGTGAAGGGGTCGAACTTGCCACCTTTTTCCATCTCGGTTTTCAGGGCCATGACGCGGTCGTACACGGTGGTTTTCTTGCCGGCGACGGTGATGGTCCTGGCTTTCAGGGCCGGCACCCACTTGGGGTTGATGGCCATGCCGTCCTGCGCGCCGAGTTCCACGCTGCCGCCGCGCAGCAGGTTCCAGTAGTCGACGTTCTGGAGGTTCTTGGTGGTGTACGTGCCGGTATGCACCTTGGTCAGGAAGTCGATGTAGATCCGCTCCCAGTGGACCAGCTGGCCGCTGACGACGTAGTCGGGCGCGAACTTGTACATGGCGGTGTAGTGCGCGAACACCGGGATCTTGCGCGCCCCGGCGGTCTGCACGACGGTGGCGGTGTCCTCGGTGAAGGCCAGGGCGCCGGCGCCCTCGCTGATCAGGCTCTCGGCGGCCTCGCGGGCCTTGTTCGGGTCGAACCACGCGTTGATCCACTTGACGCTGACGGTCGCCTTGGGGTTCACGGCGCGTGCGCCCAGCGCGAAGGCGCTGATGTGACGTTTGAGTTCCGGGACGGGGAACGCGGCGACGTACCCGAGCTTGTCGCTCTTGCTGACGGCGGCGGCCATCATGCCGTTCAGGTAGTACAGCTGGTAGAAGTCCGCCATGTACGTGGCCATGTTCGGGGCGCGTTTGAAGCCGCTGGCGTGCGCGAAGATCACGTTCGGGTACTTCTTGGCGGCCTCGGCGGTCTGGTCCATGAACCCGAAGCTGGTGGTGAAGATCACCTTGCAGTTGTCCTTCACGAGGCGGTCGATGACGGGCGTGGCCTGACCCTCGGGCACGCTCTCCACGTACTTGGTTTCCAGCCATGGCAGGGCCTTCTCGCTGAGCTTGCGGGCCTGGTCGTGCGCGTAACTCCAGCCGATGTCACCCACCGGGCCGACGTAGATGAAGCAGGCTTTCAGCTTGGCGCTCTGCTGGGCCTGCGCGGCGGGGCTGAGGGCCGTTCCGAGCAGGGCCAGGGTGAGGGGCAGGACAGCAGTCATCGTTTTCATCATGGAAGGACCTCCGGGCGGCCAGGGAAGGAACGCCACCACGTGCGTTCATTGTGCCTTCATTTTGTTCCCAGGAAAAGGGACAGGCTGACAGAAACCCCGGGCAGCCGCGCTGGCAGGGCGACCACCCCCTGCATTCTGTTCCGTGAAACCCGGCCACTGTGACGCCGCACGCGGCACTTGAACCGATTACGCCCACAATGCGTATACCTGGACAGGAGGGCACCCATGACCGACCCACGCACCCCCGAGGACCACACGCCCGACACCCAGACCCAGGACGGGCCGCGCCGCATCCTGACGCCCGGCAGTGACCTGAACCCCCGCCGTGAATTTCTGCGCAGCGCCGCTCTGTTCACCGGCACGGTCGCCGCGCTGGGTGGCGGCCTGGAGGTCCTGACCCGCCGCCCCGGTGCCGGCAGTGCCGAGGCGCAGACCGCCGACCCGTTCAGCCGCCCCGACCGGCCCCTCGGGCCGTACGACACCGACGAGAAGGTCACGTCGTACCAGCAGGCCACCACGTACAACAACTTCTACGAGTTCGGCACCGACAAGAGCGACCCGGCCCGACTGGCCCGCAGCCTCAGACCCCGCCCCTGGACGGTCCGCATCGACGGCGAGGTCCGCAAGCCGCAGACCATTGACATCGACACGTTGCAGTCCTGGTTCCCGCTCGAGGACCGCATCTACCGCATGCGCTGCGTGGAAGGCTGGAGCATGGTCATGCCGTGGCTGGGCTTCCCGCTGGCCGGCCTGATCCGCCGCCTGGAACCCACCGGCAAGGCCAAGTACGTGCAGTTCACGGCGCTGCTGGACCCCAAGCAGTTCCCCGGTCAGAAACAGCAGGTGCTGCAGTGGCCGTACGTGGAGGGCCTGCGTCTGGACGAGGCGCTGCACCCGCTGTCGTTCATGGCGGTCGGGCTGCACGGCCGCACGCTGCCCGGCCAGAACGGCGCGCCGCTGCGCCTGGTCGTTCCGTGGAAGTACGGGTTCAAGAACATCAAGAGCATCGTGCGGATCACCCTGACCGAGAAGCAACCCCAGACCACCTGGGCGCTGGCCGCCCCGCAGGAGTACGGCTTCTACGCGAACGTGAACCCGGCCGTGCCGCACCCCCGCTGGAGTCAGGCGACCGAGCGGCGCATCGGGGAACTGGGCCGCCGCAAGACCCTGCCGTTCAACGGGTACGCCGACGAGGTCGCCGGGCTGTACCGGGGCATGGACCTGCGGAAGAACTTCTGACCGTGACCCGCCCCGCCCCCGCCACACCCGCCCGCCGGCCCCCGGCCCGCCTGGGCTGGCTGGTCCCGGCCGTCACGGTCGGCGGCCTGCTCCCGGTCGCCGTGCTGATCCTCGACGCCCTGAGCGGCGCACTGGGTGCCAATCCCATCCAGCGCGCCACCCTGCAGACCGGCCTGCTGACACTGGCGCTGCTGATCCTGTCGCTGGCCTGCACGCCCCTGCGCCTCCTGACCGGCTGGACGTGGCCCGCCCGCATCCGCAAGACGCTGGGCCTGCTGGGGTTCGGGTACGCCGCGCTGCACTTCCTGATCTACCTGTTCGACCACTCCTTCGACCTGACCCTGATGACCGAGGACGTCCTGAAACGACCGTTCGTCACGGCCGGATTCACCGCCCTGCTGCTGCTGGTGCCGCTGGCCCTGACCAGCACGCCACGCGCCGTGAAACGCCTGGGATTCCAGCGCTGGACGCGTCTGCACCAGCTCTCCTACGTGGCGGTCAGCCTGGGCGCCCTGCACTACTACTGGGGCGTGAAGAAGGACCACACGCCGCCCCTGATCTACGCCGCCGTGATCGCCACGCTGTTCCTGATCCGCTTCCTGAAACGCCGCCCGGCCCGCCCCGGAACCCGCGCCGCGAAGACCTGACGCTGTCCGCCAGCGCAGACCTACCCCGACACAGCCCCCAGCCTCCTGGCCGGGGGTTCGTTCATGCCGGACCTTGAACCCCCGGCACCCAGGCGCACGTACCCAGGGTGACGCCCCACGCACACCGGAGGTCCCCCATGAACCGACTGCCCACCCCCACGACCCTGACGACCCTGGCGGCCGCTGCCCTGCTGACCCTCGCGCCGCCCGCGCAGGCCGTGACCGCGCGGACCGTCACGGTGACCTCCGTGACGACCGGGCAGACACCCCCCGAACTGACCGGCGGCCCCTGGCTGAACACCCCCGCCCCGCTGACCCTGGCGGGCCTGAAAGGCCGGGTGGTGCTCGTGAACTTCTGGGTGTACTCGTGCGTCAACTGCCATAACAGCCTGCCCACCCTGAAAGGCTGGTACGGGCAGTACCGCTCGCAGGGCCTGGAAATCATCGGCGTGCACACCCCGGAATTCGAGTCCGACAGACCTACCGCCAGCGTGCAGGCCGCCCTGAAGGCGGACGGCGTGACCTGGCCGGTCGTGCAGGACAACGCGCTGCGGAACTGGCGCGCCTGGGGCATCCGGGCGTGGCCGACGTTCCTGCTGCTCGACCGTCAGGGCCGCGTGCGGTACTCGCACCGGGGCGAGATCAGCGCCCGCTTCCCGCAGGCCATTCCGGGCCTGGACGCGCAGATCCGGGCGCTGCTGGCCGAGAAGTGATACGGATTCCGTTTATTTCGTTGACAGATCGGAACACCACCGATCTGCCAACTCCACGTCCGGAATCCGTTTCTCTCGCACTCGCATCCGCTCGGATTGAATGGACTGCAAAGCCCATTCAATCGGAGTCCGTATGATCCCGGCGCTGCTACTGGCCGCCTCCCTCAGCGCGGCCCCATCTGTCCCGGCCCTGCTGGTCAGCGTGCGCCCGCCGCCCGGCGTGGGGTTCAACGTGCGCGGCCCGTCGCTGATCACCGTTCAGGCCGGAACGTACCGGCAGCAGTTCCCGCTGACCGGCGTGCCCGACCCCACGTACCCGGACGCCTTCCGCGCCGTGCGGCCCGTGACCGTGCGGCTGCCCGCCCGCCTGCGCGGCCCCGTGACCCTGCGCGCCCGCCTGTTCCTGTGCGACCGTGTCAGCGGCGTCTGCACTCTGCAGGAACACACCCGCCGCGTGACCCTGAAGGCCGGAACGACCGTGCCCGTGGTGCTGCAATTGCCAGCGAAAAGGTGACGCTGGGGCAGACAGGGAAGAGGCCCGGTGTACGAATACGCCGGGCCTCTCCCACTTCCTGCTCCCTACTGACTGTCGCCCGTTCTCAGCGTTCGCCGCGCACGTACGCGCGGCCCAGCGCGGCGGGCGCATTCCCGGCCTGACCGCGCACGCCTGCCAGGGCCAGGACGACCAGCACGAGAATGAACGGCATGGCGCTGAAGACCTCGGTGGGAATGGGGCTGTTGCCCTGAAGGCGGAACTGCAGGTAGTACAGGAACCCGAAGAACAGCGCCCCGGCAATGGCCCGCAGGGGCCGCCAGCCGACGAAGATCACCAGGGCCACGGCAATCCAGCCCAGCCCGGCGGTCATGTTGTCCGCCCACGAGGACCGGTACGACAGTGACAGGAACGCCCCGGCCAGTCCGGCGAGGGCGCCGCCACCCATGACGGCCAGCACGCGGATCAGGCCGACGTTCACGCCCAGCACGTCGGCGGCCGCCGGGTTCTCGCCCACCGAGCGCAGCGTCAGGCCCGAGCGGGTGGCGCCCAGCCAGAAGGCCATCGCGCCCGCCAGCAGCAGGGCCGCCACCGTGAACGGACTGACCGTGAGGCCGCCCATGGACAGGTCGGCGACCTTGTTGAACAGCGGCAGGCCCTCGAACCGCTTGCCGAGCAGGCCAGCGGCGCCCGTGCCGATCAGGGCGAGCGCCAGGCCACTGACGAACTGGTTGGCGCGCAGCGTGATGGTCGCGACGGCGTGCAGCAGGGCCAGAGCCGCGCCCGCCAGCATGGACGCGCCGACCGCCAGCCACAGGTTCGCGTCCGGACTGCTGGCGGCGACCGCGAAGGCCGCCAGGGCGCCCACGGCCATCAGGCCCTCGACGCCCAGGTTCACGACCCCGGCGCGTTCGTTCAGGATGGCGCCCAGGCAGGCGAGCAGCAGCGGCGTTCCGACCGCCAGGGCGCGCACGAGCGCCTCGGTGAGTACGTTATCCATGAGACACCTCGGGCTGAGCGGGGCGCGGGCAGCGGACCGCAGTGGGGGAGGGGTGGCCTGTCACGCGCGGCCCCACTGCACGCGGTGGCGGATGAAGACCTCGCTGGCGATCAGGCACAGCAGGATCACGCCGCTGAACACGTCCACCACCCGGAACGGGAGGTTCAGGTCGATCTTCAGGATGTCGCCGCCCGCCAGGATCACGCCCATCAGCGGCGCAGTGATCAGGCACAGCGCCGGGTTGCCGCGCGCCAGCCACGCGACGATCACGGCCGTGAACCCGTACCCGAGGCTGATCTGCCCTGCCTCCAGCAGGCGGTGGTGAATCCCGGCGACCTCGCCTGCACCGGCCAGCCCGGCGACGCCGCCGGTGATCAGCGCGACCAGCAGGGCCACGCGGCCGCTGCTGAGGCCCGCGTAGCGCGCCGCGCCCGGGTTCTCGCCGACCACGCGCAGCGCGTACCCGAACGTGGAACGCGACAGCACCCACTGCAACCCCAGCGCGACGGCCACGCCCAGCAGCAGCGTGGGCCAGTGCACCTGCGAGCCCGGCAGCGTGGGCAGGGACGTGCTGGCCGGGAAGGTGTCGGTGTAGATGTACCCGCGCACGTCCTTGCCCTTCCACGGCCCGGCGATCAGGTACGTGACGAGCGCCACCGCGATGTAGTTGAGCATCAGCGTGGACAGGATCTCGTTCACGTTCACGCGCCGCAGCGCCGCCGCGATCAGCGCCCACAGGCCCCCGCCCAGAAAGCCCGCGACGAACACGGCCGGCAGCAGCAGCGGTCCCGGCAGCGGCACGAACAGCGCCGTTCCGGCCGCGAACACCGCGCCCAGCAGCAGTTGCCCCTCCGCGCCGATGTTGAAGAACTGCGCGCGGAACGCCAGGGCCAGCCCCGCCCCGATCAGCAGCAGCGGAATGGTGCGCCGCCCCACCTCGCCCAGGCCGGTGGCGTCGCCCAGCGTGCCGCGCAGCATGGTGCCGTACACCTCGCCCGGCGCGTGCCCGGACAGCGTGAACACCAGCGCGCAGATCAGCAGGGCCGTCACCAGCGACGCCAGCGTCACCAGCGCCGCGCGGGCCGTGGACGGCGCACTCAGGGCCACGAACCTCACGCCACCACTCCCTGATCTGCACCGGGAACGCTGTGCGGGTGCGCGCCGCCCATCAGCAGGCCCAGCGACTCACGCGTCACCCCGGACACCGGGAACGGCCCCAGCAGCGAGCCGCCCACCATGACCGCCACGCGGTCCGACAGGCTCAGCAGTTCATCCAGGTCCTCGCTGACCAGCAGCACGCCCGCGCCCTCCTGCGTGCGCTCCAGCAGCACCCGGTGCACCTGATCGGTCGCGCCGATGTCCAGCCCGTACGTGGGGTGCACGGCCAGGATCAGTTTCGGCTGCCCGGCCAGTTCGCGCGCCAGGATCAGCTTCTGGATGTTCCCGCCCGACAGCAGCCGCGTGGGCGTGTGGATGCCCGGCGTGGCGACCGCGTACGCCTCCACCTCGCGCCGGGCGCGGTCGTCGGTGGCGCCCAGGTCGCGGGCCAGTCCGCGTGCCAGTGGCGGCCGCGCGAAGTCCCGCAGCGCGAGGTTCTCCGCGACCGTCATGGTCGGCACCGTGCCGCTGTGAATGCGGTCCTCCGGGATGTGCGCCACGCCCGCCCGGAACCGCCCGGCGGCGTCCCCGCCCAGCGGCTGACCGTCCAGCGTGACCGTGCCCGTCGCGCCGTGCAGGCCCGCCAGGACCTCGACCAGTTCGCTCTGGCCGTTCCCGGCGATGCCGGCCACGCCGAGCACCTCGCCCCGGCGCAGCTCGAAGCTCACGCCGCGCAGGGCCGGCAGGCCACGCGCTCCCTGCGCACTCAGGTCACGGACGCTCAGCAGCGCGCCCGCCTCCGGGCCGGGGCCGTCCGCGCGTTTGCGGGTGAAGTCCACGCTGCGGCCCACCATCAGTTCCGCGAGGCTCTCACGGGTCGCGCCCAGCGTCGGCACGCCGCCCACGACCTTGCCCCGCCGCAGCACCGTCACACGGTCCGCGACGGCCAGCACCTCGTCGAGCTTGTGAGAGATGAAGATCAGGCTGCGCCCGTCCGCCTTCAACTCGCGCATCACGCGGAACAGCCCGTCGGCCTCCTGCGGGGTCAGCACGCTCGTCGGCTCGTCCAGAATCAGGACCCGCGCGCCGCCCAGCAGCGCCCGCACGATCTCCACGCGCTGCTTCTCGCCCGGCGACAGGTCCGACACCCGCGCGTCCGGGTTCACTTCCAGCCCGTACCGCGCCGAGAGTTCCCGCACGCGGCCCGCCACGCGCCGCGCCGGGAACAACCCGCCCGCGCCGCCCAGCGCCAGATTCTCGGCCACCGAGTGCCGCGACACCAGCAGCGGATGCTGCGGCACCAGCCCGATCCCGAGCCGCAGCGCCTGCGCCGGACTGCCGATCCGCACGGCCCGCCCGTCGAGTTCCACCGCGCCCTCGTCCGGCTGGTACAGCCCGTACAGGATCGAGATCAGCGTGCTTTTCCCCGCGCCGTTCTCGCCCAGCAGGGCCAGCACCTCGCCCGCGTGGACGGTCAGGTCCACCGCGTCGTTGGCAATCACGCCAGGAAACCGTTTGGTGATGCCGCGCAGCCGCAGCGCAGGGGGCGCGCTGGACGCACCGGTGGTCGAAGCAGAAGTCTGTGTCACGCAGTCAGGTCCTTTGTGAGGGGCCGGTGCCGCTGCCCCCCACGCTTGTTCCGACAGCGTAGGGCAAACCCGCCCCGCCGCGCACCCCCTGCCCAGCCAGGGCGGCCCTCAGCGCCACCCGGAAGGGCGCCGGCCCCCGCCGACTCCACGCCCGGAGCCCGCCCTCTCCTCCTGCTCGCCTCGCGCGGGTTGAAAGAGTTTGCAAACCGTTCAACCGCAGTCCGTGTCAGTAGAAGTCGCCGCCGCTGGGGAAGCTCACGACCTCCGCGATCCCGTGGCGGTTCAGGCGGGCGATGAACCCGGCGTCCTCGCGGTACGCCATGCCGCTGTCCATCGCCACGCACAGCCGCCCCGCGTACGGAATGGGCGCGCCGGCTCCCAGGGTCGGGCCGTGCAGGTGCTCGTCGAGCAGCACGTACACCGGCGTGTGGCCGTGCGCGATCCGCTGCCCGCCGAAGGTGTCCAGCACCGCGCGGGCCTTGTCCTCCCCGGCGCCCAGCACGAACGCGAACCGGTCCGTGAAGGCGTTCAGGAACGCGCCCCAGTCGTCCGGGTCCGGGTTGGTCATCAGTTCCAGCACGGCGGCGTTCACGCCCTCGATGCTGCTGCCCAGCTTCTGGTACATCAGGCTGTCCGCATGCATCAGCAGCCAGTCGTGCGAGGTCGCCATGGCCGGCCGTTCGGACAGCCACGCCAGGTCGCTGGGTTCCAGCAGGTCCGCGTCCCGCACCTGACCGCCGTTCTCCAGCCAGTACTCCCGGTACCCATAGCGGTCCTGCGGGTCGCTGTGCCGGAACACCAGCGCCGCCAGGAACATCACCTCATGGTTGCCCAGCAGCGCCGTCACCTGCCCGCCCACCTCCTGCGCCTGCACCTCCAGGCTGCGGATCAGGCGGATGACACCCACGCCGTTCGGGCCGCGGTCCACGTAGTCACCCAGGAACACCACGTGCGCGTCCCCGGCCGTCCAGCTGCCGTCGAAGTCGATCAGGCCGGCGCGCAGCAGGATGGCGCGCAGCTTGTCGTACGCGCCGTGAATATCCCCGATCACCCACAGCGGCCTCATGCGCGCCGCCCCCGCACGGAGCAGGCGACGAGGGACGGGGAAGGGCAGGACAGCGGGACTCCGGCCGGAGGGGAGGGGCAGTGTTCAGGAAGGCCGCAGTTCACGTCCCGGAGTGTAGCGCCCCCGCAGCGGCCCGCGAGGACGCCCTGCCACACCCCGGCACCCCGCGTCACCCGTCGTCGGTGTCCGCGCCGTCCCCTTCGGGCAGTGTGCGCCACTTCGTCATGCGGTCCGTGATGTCGTCCTGAATGCGCCGCACGTTGCTTTCCAGCCCGGCGCGCGTGGAATCCAGCTGGTGACGCAGCCGCATGATCTCCTCGACCCCGGCGAGGTTCACGCCGAGTTCCTGCGTCAGGCGGCGGATCTCGCGCAGGTGCTCGATGTCCCGTTCGCTGTACAGCCGGGTCTTGCCGCTGCTGCGCCCCGGACGGATCAGCTGCTTGCGTTCGTACAGCCGCAGCGTCTGGGGGTGCATGTCCACCAGTTCCGCCGCGATGCTGATCACGTACACCGGCCGGTCCTTGGGGTCCACCTTGCCGTCCGTGCCCGGCAGTTCACGCGGCTGCGCCTGCGCCCGCAACTCGTCCTCGATGCGTTCGATCTCCGCCTCGAACTCACCCTGGATGTCGTCCAGTTCATGCTGGAGGCGCATGACCTCCTCGACCCCGGCGAGGTTCACGCCGAGTTCCTGCGTCAGGCGGCGGATCTCGCGCAGGTGCTCGATGTCCCGTTCGCTGTACAGGCGGGTCTTGCCGCTGCTGCGACCGGGGCGGATCAGACCCTTGCGTTCGTACAGCCGCAGCGTCTGGGGGTGCATGTCCACCAGTTCCGCCGCCACGGAGATGACGTACACGGGCCGATGTCTGGAGTCAGAGGGCATAACTTCCGTTGAGTATACCCGCGTCAGTGTTTCTGCAATGGAAGGGCAGCAGGCAGTGGGGTGTGGGCCGCGGGGAGTGGACTGGGCGCGGCCTGCATCCCACGGCCGCCCGATCCTGGACGCCCGGCGCGGGTCAGCCCGTATCATCCCCGGTATGACCCATCAGACTCCGGACCTGAGCGCCGCCCTGAACCGTGAGCAGGCGAACGAGGAACTGTTCGCGCTGCTGCGCCTCCCCTCGGTCAGCGCCGACCCGACCCGCACGGCCGACATGGCCGCCACCGCCGAGTTCCTGCGCGCCAAACTGGCGGGGCTGGGCTTCACGGCCCGCATCGACCCGACCGCCGGGCACCCCGTCGTGTACGCCGAACGCCTGAACGCCCCCGGCAAACCCACCGTGCTGATCTACGGCCACTACGACGTGCAGCCCGAGGCGCCCCTGGAAGAGTGGGTCACGCCGCCCTTCGAACCTGCCATCCGCGACGGGCGCATCTACGCGCGCGGCAGCACCGACGACAAGGGCCAGGCGTACGCGCACGTGAAGGGCGTCGAACTGCTGCTCTCGCAGGGCGAACTGCCCGTGAACGTGAAGTTCCTGCTCGAAGGTGAGGAGGAGATCGGCAGTCCGAACCTCGAACCGTACCTGCGCGACCACGCCGGGGAACTGAAGGCCGACGTGATCGTGATCAGCGACGGCAGCCGCTTCGCGCCCGACGTGCCCACCATCACGTACGGCGTGCGCGGCCTCAGCTACGTCGAGATTCACGTGCAGGGTGCCAACCGCGACCTGCACAGCGGCAGCTACGGCGGTGCCGCCCCCAACCCCATCAATGCCCTCGCGGAGATCATCACGCGCCTCAAGGACGACCAGGGCCGCGTGACCATCCCCGGCTTCTATGACGGCATCGACGACCTGACCCCCGAGGAACGCCAGATGTGGGCCGACCTGCCCCACAGCGACGACGAATTCGCCGCCAGCATCGGCGTGCCCGCCCTGCCCGGCGAGGCCGGGTACACCACCCTGGAACGCCTGTGGGGCCGCCCCACCCTCGACGTGAACGGCATCTGGGGCGGCTACCAGGGCGAGGGCAGCAAGACCGTCATCGCTGCCAAGGCCGGCGCGAAGGTCAGCATGCGCCTCGTCCCCGGACAGGACCCCGAACGCATCACGCAGCTCATCACCGACTACGTCCCCACCCTCGCGCCCGCAGGGACCACCGCCACCGTCCACCCGCACCACGGCGGCCGTCCCTTCAAGTTCGACCTGAACAGCCCCTACAACCTCGCCGCGAACCGCGCCCTGCACCGCGTGTACGGCCGCGACGCCGTGTTCGCCCGCACCGGCGGGAGCATCCCCATCGTCGCCGCGTTCAACGACCTGCTGCACGCCCCGGTCCTGTTCGTGGACCTCGGCCTGAACGAGGACGCCCCCCACAGCCCCAACGAGAGCTTTGCCGTCAGCGACTACCACAACGGCATCCTGACCAGCGCGTACCTGCTTCAGGAACTCGGCGCACCCAACACCGCCGAATGAAGCTCGCGTTCCTCGCCTCGCACGGCGGCAGCGCCGCGCGGCACCTCGTCGAGGCCTGCCGCGCGGGCGACCTGAACGCCACGCCCGTCGCACTGGTCAGCAACAACAGCCGCTCCCCGGCCCTCGCCTGGGCGCGGGAGGCGGGCCTCACGACCGCGCACCTCAGCAGCGCGAAGCACCCCGACCCGGACGCCCTGGACGCCGCCATCCTGGACGTCCTCGTCAGCGCGGGCGCGGACACCCTGGTCCTCAGCGGCTACATGCGCGAGATCGGCCCGCGCGTCCTGACGCACTTCGCGGGCCGCCTCGTGAACATCCACCCCAGCCTCCTGCCCCGCCACGGCGGACGCGGCATGTACGGCGACCGCGTCCACGAGGCCGTCCTCGCCAGCGGCGACACCGAGAGCGGCGCCACCGTCCACCTCGTCACCGCCGGGATCGACGAGGGCCCCATCCTCGCGCAGGCCCGCGTGCCCGTCCACCCCGGCGACGACCTCGCCAGCCTCAAGGCCCGCGTGCAGGCCACCGAGGGTGAGCTGATGCTGCGGGCCGTCCGCAGCCTGGGCGGGTAGCACCCCCGCTCACTCCAGCCGGATCATACGGACTCCGATTGAATGGGCTGCAAAGCCCGCTGGGTCCGAGCGAAGCGAGTGGGAGCTGGGCGGGTTCCGGACGTGGAGTCGGCAATCCGGTGAAGTTCCGGATTGTCGGCGAAACAAACGGAATCCGTATCAGCCGACCGGATCCCGCCCGCAACGGGTCGGAACCGGTCGGCTGAACGCTTGCCCAGCCGGCTGCACGCGGTCCGGGCGTTCGTGCTGGGTGGTGCGGGGTCGGGGTGATGCGCTGCCGGCTCTCCGCTTATACTTGAACTCAGTTCAAATTCTGTGCTCGACCCCGGAGGTTCCACCCATGACCCAAGCTGCCACCCTGCCCGCTTTCGCTGCCCAGGCCGTCAAGAAGGCCCTGCACGACATTCCCATGAACGCCACGGTCGGCGTGCAGATCACGGACGTGGGCGTCGGCTGGGCGACCGGGGAGGCGCCGGACACCGCGCCGTTCCGCAACCACCTGGGCACCATTCACGCGGGCGTGCAGTTCCTGCTGGCCGAGGCCGTGAGTGGCGCGGCGTTCGCCGGGGCGTTCGCGGCGCAACTGGCGGGCGCCGTCCCCCTGATCGAGAAACTGGAAACGCACTACGTGAACCGCGCCGTGGGCGACCTGACCGCGCGGGCCGAGGCGGCCGACCCGGCGGGGATCGCGGCGGCGCACGCGGAGTTCGCGGCGGACGGTAAGGCCCGCCTGATCGTGAACGTGACCGTGCAGGACGGCGAGGGCAAGGACGTGATGCGCGCTGTCGCCCACTGGTACCTGCGCGCCCGCCCCCAGGCGAAGTAACGGGGATCAGCGGTCAGTGGGCTCGCCCCGCCGCCCGCGCCCGTGCTTTACCCTGCGTGCATGACTGTGTTGCTGCTGGATCACGTGGCGATCGCCACCCCGGACCTGGAGGCGGGCTCCGCGCCGTACGTGGCGCTGGGCCTGCACCCGGAAGGGCCGGACGAGGAGGTCGCGTCGCAGGGCGTGCGGGTGCGGGCGTTCCAGGTGGGGGAGACCCTGATCGAACTGCTGATGCCCACGCGGGAGGACAGTCCCATCGCGGCCTTCCTGGCGCGCAAGGGGCCGGGACTTCATCACACGGCGTACCGCGTGGCGGACCTGAACGCCGAGATGACCCGCCTGCGCGCGGACGGCGCGCGTTTCCTGAACGAGGAGCCCACGCCGGGCCGGGCCGGGTCGCGCGTGGCGTTCCTGCACCCGAAGTGGGGGGCGGGCACCCTGATCGAACTGGTCGAGCACCCGGCGGGCGGGCACGGTTGAGCGCCGCTCGCCCCAGGCCGCTGTGGTGGGTGCCGGCGCTGCTGATCATGGCGGTCATCTGGTGGCTGAGCAGCGCCCCGAAAACGCCGGGCCCGTCGCTGGAACACCCGAAGGACTGGATCGCGCACTTCACGGCGTACCTGGCGCTGGCGTTCACGCTGGCCCGCGCGACCGGGCGGCGCGGCGCGGCGCTGGTGATCGCGGCGTGGTTCGGGGCGCTGGACGAGGTGCATCAGGCGTTCGTGCCGCCGCGCGAGGCGGGCGTGCAGGACTGGCTGTTCGACGTGGCGGGCGCGTGGCTGGGGGGCCGGCTGGCGTTGCCGGTGCGTCCGGCACCGCGGGAACCGGTGAACCCGGAGCCGCCGACCTGACCGTCCGGGCGGACCGCGCCGCCCGAGACGCACCCCGCTGGAAAAGAGCCGGATGGACGCGGCGTGATCCCGTCGCGTCCGTCGCAGTTCTGTCAGAGTCGGGCCGTTAGGCTACCCGGCATGACGACCGCCCTGACCATTCCGACTTCCGACGGGCACGTGGCGGCCCTGCAGGCGGCCCTGACGCAACTGGACAGCGTCATCCTGGGGAAGGGCGGGCAGGTGCGGCTCGCGCTGACCTGCCTGCTGGCACGCGGGCACCTGCTGATCGAGGATCAGCCGGGCGTGGGCAAGACCACGCTGGCGCAGGCGCTGGCCCGCACCTGCGGCCTGGAGTTCCGGCGCGTGCAGTTCACGGCGGACCTGCTGCCCGCCGACCTGACCGGCGTGAGCGTCTGGGACGCCCCGGCGGCCGCGTTCCGCTTCGTGCCGGGGCCGGTGTTCAGCGAGATGCTGCTGGCCGACGAGATCAACCGCGCCACGCCCCGCACGCAGGGCGCGCTGCTGGAAGCCATGGAGGAACGGCAGGTCTCGGAAGGCGGCGTGACCCGCCCGCTGCCGCAGCCGTTCTTCGTGATCGCCACGCAGAACCCGGCGGCGTTCGTGGGCACCAGCCCCCTGCCGGAAGCGCAACTGGACCGCTTCCTGATGACCGTCACGCTGGGCTACCCGGACGTGCGCGCCGAGCGGCAACTGCTGGAAACGGGCGGCCGCAGCCAGAGCGTCCGGGATCTGGGCGCCGTCCTGAGCGCCCCGGCCCTGCTGGCCATGCAGGCCGGGGTGGACCGTGTGCACGCCGCCGCGCCGCTGCTGGATTACCTGCAACTGCTGGCCCGCGCCACCCGCGAGCACCCCGCGCTGGCGGCGGGCCTGAGTCCGCGCGCGCTGCTGGCGTTGCTGGCCGCCGCGCGCGCCTGGGCGTACCTGCACGGGCGGCCCATGGTGCTGCCCGAGGACGTGCAGGCCGTGTTCCCGGCGCTGGCCGCGCACCGCCTGCCGCCCCGCGACCCGTCCGTGAACGTGAGCGCGATCCTCACGGCGCTGCTGGCCGACACGCCCATCCCCTGAGATGACCCGCCCCGCGACCACCGCGCCCGCCCCCGCCTCCCGCCTGAGCGCCGCGCTGCACCTGCGACCCACGGGGTTCGGGCTGGCGTTCCTGATCCTGATCCTGCTGACACTCATCGGCTGCGTGAACTACGGCCTGAGCCTCGGGTACGGCCTGACGTTCCTGCTGGGCGGCGTGTGGGTGATCACGGCGGCGCAGGCCATGCGGGCCGCGCGCAGCCTGACCCTGACGGTCCGTCCGTCCGGCTCCGCGCACGCCGGGCAGGACGCCCCGCTGACCGTGCAGGCCCAGGCGTCCGGGGACAGCGGCACGCTGGAAATCCGCCTGCACGCCCAGGGCCGCGAGCTACGTGCGGCGCTGCACGTACCCGCAGGCGGCGCGGCAATGAACGTGGCGTTCCCGACCGCCGTGCGCGGCCCCCTGACCCTGAGTGTGCAGGCGTCCGCGCTGGACCGCCTGGGCCTGTGGCGCGCGGCGCTGCCCGCCCCGCCCGCCCCGCTGACGCTGCTGGTGTGGCCCGCCCCGGAACGCCCGGTCCCGCCGGTCCCCGTCCGCGCGGCGCCCGGCGTGGGCGGCGAGGGCCTGCGCGGCCCCGGTGACGAGGAATTCGCGGGCCTGCGCCCCTACCAGCCGGGCGACTCGCCCCGGCAGGTGTCGTGGCGGCACGTGGCCCGCACCGGGCAACTCCTGACCCGCGAGACCGACGCCGCGCGCGGACACGCCACCGACCTGCACTGGCAGGACGCCCCCGGCGACCCCGAGGCCCGCGCCTCCCGCCTGAGCGCCTGGGCGCAGCACCTCTCGGCGCTGGGCACGCCGTTCGCGCTGACCCTGCCCGCCACGCACCTGAAGGCCGCCAGCGGCGAGGCGCACCTGCACGCCACGCTGAACGCCCTGGCGACCGTGGACCCCCTGCCCGCCGCGCCCGTCCCCGCCAGGGGCGCGGCGCGGCTGGTGTCGCACGCCGCCACGCTGGTCACGCAGGCCACGCCCCCCACCCTGCTGGCCCTGGCGGTCACGCTGGCGCCCGGCGCGCTGCGGCAACCCGTGTGGATCACGCTGCCGGTTGCGCTGCTGCTGGCGCACGCCCTGGCCCGCGTGCAACCGCGCCCCGGCCGGACCCTGACCCCGCTGCCCGTGTGGCTGCTGGCGCTGCTGGCCGTCGGCGGGGCCGCCGCGCTGATCGCCACGCAGGGCACCCTGCTGGGCCGCGACGCCGGAACGGCCTTCCTGGGCCTGCTGATCGCCCTGAAAACCGCCGAGAGCCGCTCGCCCCGCGACGGACGCATCCTGATCCTGCTGGGCCTGTTCATGACCAGCACGCACTACTTCTACAGCCAGGGGCCGCTCGCAGCGCTGCACACCCTGCTCAGTGCCGCGTTCCTGCTGGCCGCCGCGCCCGCCTGGATCGCCCCGGCCCCCCGTGACTCCGCCGGCCCGGAGATGGCTGAACCGGCCCGCCCGGCCACGCTGACCTTCCCGCTGCGGGACTCCCTCCTGCGTGCCGGCCACCTGCTGATCCTGGCCGCGCCACTGGCACTGGTGCTGTTCGTGCTGTTCCCCCGCCCGGCCGGGCCGCTGTGGCAACTGCCGGTGCGGGGGCAGGCCACCACCGGCCTGAGCAACGAGATCAGCGCCGGCGAGTACTCGAACCTCGCGCAGAACAGCGCCGTCGCCTTCCGCGCCGACTTCCAGGGCGCGCTGCCCCGCCCCGAGGAACGCTACTGGCGCGGCCCCGTCTACGAGGAGTACGACGGCCGCACCTGGCGGCAGGTCCGCGTGCCCGGCGGAACGCCCAGCGTGGACGTGACCGGCCCACCCCTGAACTACACCCTGACCCTGGAACCCAGCGGCAACCCCTGGCTGCTGGCCCTCGACGTGCCCCTGAGCGTCCCGGACGGCGCGTTCCTGACCACCGCCTTCCAGGCCGTCACCCCCCGACCCGTCACCACCCGCCGCCGCGTGGAACTCCAGAGCCGCGCCGCCCGCCTGGGCGTGCAGGAGGACCCGGACCGACTGGCCTTCGACCTGCAACTCCCCGCCGGACAGAACCCCCGCGCGGTCGCCCTGGCCGCCCGCTGGCGCAACCTGAGCCCCCAGGCGCGCGTGCAGGCGGGCCTGGAGCTGCTGCGCACCGGGGGCTTCACGTACACCCTGACCCCACCACTGCTGCCCGAACAGGACCGCGTGGACGCCTTCCTGTTCAGCTCCCGCCAGGGCTTCTGCGAACACTACGCCAGCGCCTTCGCGGTCCTCATGCGCGCCGCCGGCCTCAGCGCCCGCGTCGTCGGCGGCTACCAGGGCGGCGAGCAGAACGGCCCGTACCTGATCGTGCGCCAGCAGGACGCCCACGCCTGGACGGAAATCTGGCTGCCCGGCCAGGGCTGGGTCCGCGTGGACCCCACCGCCGTCGTCGCGCCCGCCCGCGTCAGCGCCGGCCTGAACACCGCCCTGACCCGCCCGCAGGCCGCCGCCCCCGCCGCACCCGGCACCCTCAAACGCCTGCAACTGCGCCTGGACGCCATCCAGAACCGCTGGAACGACCTCGTCGTCGACTACGACGGAGGCCGCCAGAGCGACCTGCTCACCCGCGCCGGACTGAGCGGCGTGGGCAGCACCCCGTACCTGCTGCTGCTCCCCACCCTGATCGCCCTCACCCTGCTCCCCGCCCTGCTGCTCGCCCGCCGCCGCGCCCGCCCCACCGACCCCGCCAGCCGCGCCCTGCACGACCTGAGCGTCCGCCTGCACCTGCCCCGCGCCCCCGGCGAAACCCCCACCGCGTACATGACCCGCGCCGCCACGCAACACCCGCACCTGCACGCCGCCCTTCAGGACGTCCTGAACGCCTACCACGCCGCCCGCTACGCCCCGCACCCCACCCCGGACACCCTGACCCGCCTGCGGCAGGCGGTCCGACGCGTGCGCCGCTGACCGGAACGAGAGGCTCCCGCCACCCGACACGCACGACCGGGAACGGCAGGAACATCCCGTTGTTCCCCGGAGCGGCACTGGACGGCAGTCCATCGTACCCACCAGTCAGGTCAGAGCCCGGATAACAAGCTGGAGTTCATCGAGACGACCCCCGAGCGTCTCTTCTTCGTCGCACAGCCCGCCGATGCCCAGCCCAGGCCCGCGCCGGAAGGCCACAGCGACCTGAGCCGGAACTGGGTGGGCGCGGGGCATCTCAAGATCGGGGATACCATCAAGCAGGCCGACGGCACCACCGGATTGGTCGCCAACGTCACCACCGTGCAGCAGACGCGCGAGATGTTCAACCTCACCGTCAGCGAAGCCCACACCTACTACGTCGGGCAGGATGGGTGGCTGGCACATAATGCCCCTGCTGCAACTGGAATCGGTCTTAAGCAAGTTGCTTTTGAATTCACGCTACCCTCCAGCGTGTGGGTAGTTGGCTGGAACTATGCCCGACAGGGAACGCCTTGAGGCCGTGACAGCCACGCTCGCAGCGTCCAAACGCGATCGGTCAGCCCAATCGCCATCGCCGGTGTGCGCTGGAGGT